>CANISN010000007.1 GCA_947470165.1 Burkholderiaceae bacterium
ACGTTGACCTTCAGCATCTGCACTATTCACTGATTCTCCTCCACGCACTACATTAATAGCTGCTTCTAACGATTTACGATTTAAACCATTCTCGCGAGCAATCTTGCCGAACTCACCCTTATCATCAGCCACCACCAATAAGAACAGTTCACCTGCAATAAATTGATCATTGCGCTTATTAGCTTCTTTTTCACATAAATTTAGCCAGTTGTTTAAATCGCGACCAAGCTGCACTTCCCCGCTTGTACCCTGCACTTGAGGGAGGTTGCTAATCAGTTTCTCACTAGCCTTTTCCAAGCCTGCTACATTAACGCCAGCCCGAGTAAGTAAACTCTTAGCGCCGCCATCGGAATCACGCAACATAGCTAGCAGCAGATGGGCTGGCTCGATATATTGATTGTCTTTTGCTAAAGCAAGGCTTTGCGCCTCGCTGAGCGCTTCTTGAAATTTAGTAGTTAATTTATCGATTCTCATCTTATAAGCCCTATCTAGCCCGTCTATTTACTTTCATTTATATCTATAGAATATAGGGGCATTCTTGTCAATTTCAAGTGTGCTGAACCCCTTTTAAGCGAATTAATCTTATTTTGATCTGGCTTGTTTACCTCCTGGAGTGTGCTGATGGTAGCTATTACGCTGGCATTACGAATCGCCTAGAACATCGACTGGCAGCTCATAACTCAGGGGAAGGTGCTCGCTACACCAGAGCACGCAGACCAGTCATCCTCTTAGCAACACAAGAGCACCCCAATCGATCTGAAGCCTCTAAGGCTGAAGCAAGGCTAAAGAAATTACCTAGAACAGAAAAGCTAGGGTTTTTTAAGACTGAAGAAAAGTAACTCGATTCAGAACTAAGTTATTAGTTCTGTTCCCAGCGCAACATTGCAGCATCGTCTGTTACGCGAGCATCAACCCAGCGAGAGCCCTGAGGAGTTTCTTCTTTTTTCCAAAATGGTGCTGCCGTTTTGAGATAGTCCATGATGAAATCACAAGCGGCAAATGCTTCACCTCTATGAGCACTGGTAACAGCTACCAATACAATTTGGTCTTTGGGAAGAAGTGGGCCTACTCGATGAATAACCAAGGATTTATAAATGTCCCAACGGCCTCTGGCTTGCGTGATGATATCTTCCAAAGCTTTCTCGGTCATACCGGGATAGTGCTCTAGTGTCATACCCTTCACTTGGCTACCGTCATTCATATCTCGCACAGTACCAACAAAAGTGACTATGGCACCTACACGAGGATCGTCTGTACGCAGCGCTTTGACCTCAGTTGTTAAATCGAAGTCCGCCTCTTGAATACGAACAAAATCATTCTGCATTCTAACCTCCAGTCACTGGAGGAAAGAAAGCCACTTCAGCGCCCTCTACTAAAGAAGTAGAGTCTTTGACCATCTCTTGATTCAGTGCGCAACGAATGACCTTATTACTTGCCAACACTTCAGCCCAAGGTTTGCCACGTTCTATGAGATGAACCCTTAAATCGGCAATCGTTTTTACTTCAGATGGCGTGATGATGCTCTCACCAGAAAGCCCAAGGCCTTCACGGAGTGAGGCAAAGAATCGTAATTCGAGTTTCATATGAAAATCGTAATCCAATTAGGAGAGGAGCGCATTAAACGGGATGTACTTCACAATATCACCAGATTTAATGGGTTGACCAGGCGGGCAATCGACTAAGCCATCCCCCCAAGAGGCACTAGTCAGCACCCCAGAGCTTTGATTTGGAAATAGATCTAAACCACCTTGGGCATTAATCTTGACGCGGAGGAATTCATTACGGCGATCGGCTTTGAGCCAATCAAAGTCAGCTCGCATTGGATAGGATTGCGGAGTATTTGCGTCTCGCCCTTGAAGTTTAAGGATAAAGGGTCTTACAAACAATAAGAAGGTAACAAAGCTCGAGACTGGATTACCAGGCAAACCCATAAACCATGCTTCACCCTGACTAGATTGACTAGATTCATCCGACCTGCGAACAGCACCAAATGCTAGAGGCTTGCCAGGTTTAATCGCAATTTGCCACAGGTCCAAGCGCCCTTCCGCAGTCACTGCAGGTTTGATGTGGTCCTCTTCGCCCACTGAGACACCACCTGAAGTAATAATGAGGTCATGGTCTTTACTAGCTTTGCGCAAAGTCTCTCTCGTAGCATGGAGATTATCAGGAACAATCCCAAAATCAGTAGCGTCACAACCCAAAGATTTGAGACAAGCCAACAAGGTATCGCGATTGGAGTTATAAATGCCACCAGGCTTAAGTGGTTCACCAGGAAGAGATAACTCATCGCCAGTGAAAAATGCAGCAACCTTTACTCTACGCTTGACATTTAAGTGCGTTAAGCCAGCAGAGGCGGCAACGCCTAATTCTTGGGGGCGTAAGAAAGTACCAGCCCTTAATGCAGTCTTGCCAGCCGTGAGATCCTCACCCCGCCTACGAATCCATTGACTGACTACTGGAACGATATTAACTTGCACCTGATCGGTTGATCCGACTGGGATATTACAATCCTCTTGCATCACTACCGCATCAGCACCTACAGGCACTGGGGCGCCAGTAAATATTCTGGCTGCAGTTCCAGGCTCTAAGGTCGTACCGACAGACCCTGCCGGAATGCGCTGGGCAATCTTCAGAACACTTCCTGAATTTTGGGTATCCGCAGTTCTTACTGCATAGCCATCCATAGAGGTGTTATCCATCGGCGGCACATCTACCAAGCTATTCACATTCTCGGCAAGGATCCGGCCCAAGGCAGCCTGCATAGGAAGGTTCTCACTCTCACCCACAGGCTGTGCGTGTGAAAGCAAATGATCTAAGGCCTGCTGAGCAGTCAACATTGGAGGCTTAGTCATTGTGGATTGATCTTGTGGGCGTCTTAACTAAGATGCGTTGTGATAAATGCTTTGACTTGATTGACATCCGCATCGATATTTTCAACACGCTGTGGCAAAGACTTAATATTTTTGAATGCTGCTGGGCACTCTGCGGGGCGACCTAGTGCCACTTCAATTGTTTCTTCAAACTTAATCGGCAATGCGGTCTCAAGCACTAGCATCGGTATTCCTGCCTGTAAATGCTCTCGCGCCACTTTCACACCATCGGCTGTATGCGTATCAATCATCACGCCATATTCCCCATCAATATTACGGATTGTCTCTAAGCGATTTTGATGAGTGCTGCGTCCAGACTGAAAGCCATATTTGCCCATCTCTTTAAAGATCGCTTCTTTAGAAATATCAAATCCACCCGCCTCATCTACCTGCTTAAACATTGCTGCAGTGGCTTTACCATCTTGACCCATCAGGTCAAAGACAAAGCGCTCAAAGTTACTGGCTTTAGAGATATCCATGGAGGGGCTCGAGGTATGCAAAGTCTCAGTAGATTTACGCGCACGATACACGCCAGTGCGGAAGAACTCATCGAGAACATCATTCTCATTGGTGGCGGCAATTAAATGCGCAATCGGCAATCCCATCATACGGGCAATATGGCCAGCGCAGATATTTCCAAAATTACCCGATGGAACAGTAAAGGAAACTTTCTCAGAGCTCGATTTAGTTGCTAGTAAATAACCTTGGAAGTAATAAACCACCTGAGCAACCACACGACCCCAGTTGATCGAGTTCACGGTACCGATTTGGTGCTTGGCTTTAAAACTATGATCATTACTCACTGCCTTCACAATATCCTGGCAATCATCAAACACACCCGCTACTGCCAAGTTAAAGATATTAGGGTCTTGCAAAGAATACATTTGCGCAGACTGAAAGGAACTCATCTTGCCCCGTGGTGAGAGCATGAAAACCTTAACGCCTTCTTTGCCGCGCATAGCGTACTCAGCAGCACTACCAGTATCGCCAGAAGTCGCGCCCAAAATATTGAGCTGTTGACCTTTTTTCTGGAGTGCGTATTCAAAGAGATTGCCAAGCAATTGCATCGCCATGTCTTTGAATGCTAGTGTTGGGCCATTTGAGAGACTCAAGAGGGCAATACGCGTGCCCTGCTCTTCACCTAACCAATGTAATGGCGTAATGTCATTAGCATTATCTTGAGGACGACCGTTGCAATAGACTTGCTCTGTATACGTCTTGCGTAATAAGGCTCGCAAATCTGCTGCAGGAATATCGTCGCAATACAAACTCAGGACTTCATAAGCAAGATCGGCGTAAGACAAACCACGCCATGAATCCAACTGCGCTTTACTAATCTGGGGATACTCAGTCGGCAGGTATAAGCCACCATCAGGGGCCAAGCCGCCAAGCAAAATTTCTAGAAAGGATTGCTGTGGGCTATTGCCCCGAGTCGATTGGTAACGCATCTGGTATCAGGAGAGATTTTCTAAGCGGATCTTTACAACTTCACCAGCGACAGTTTTCAGATTCTGGATTTCTTCAATGGCTGCCAGCATGAGCTTTTCTTTAGTCTCATGAGTTAGGGCAACTAAATCCGTTTGACTCTCACCCTCATCTGCCTCTTTTTGTAGGAGTGCATCAATCGAAATGTGATGAGCGGCTAAGATCTTAGTAATATCTGCTAGCACACCAGCTTGATCAGCTACACGCAAACGCAAGTAATAACTGGTGGTAATTTCCCCTATAGGCAACACAGCGATATCGCGCACTGCATCTGGCTGGAATGCTAAGTATGGAACCCTGTTCTCAGGGCTCGCGCCCAATAAACGAGCGATATCTACTAAGTCAGCAATGACTGCTGAAGCAGTTGGCTCAGAGCCTGCACCTTTACCGTAATACAGCGTAGTACCGACAGCATCGCCAAATACCTGAACGGCATTCATGGCACCCTCTACGTTTGCAATCAAACGCTTAGTCGGAATCAATGTCGGATGAACACGCAACTCAACACCAGTAGTCGTTTTTTTGGCAATGCCCAGTAACTTAATGCGATAACCTAGCTGCTCTGCATATTTAATGTCAATTGCATCTAACTTGGTAATGCCTTCAACGTGCGCTTTTTCAAACTGCATGGGAATACCAAAGGCAATCGCGCTCATGATGGTTGCTTTGTGAGCAGCATCTACACCTTCAATATCAAACGTCGGATCTGCTTCTGCGTAGCCTAAGCGTTGGGCTTCCTTTAAGACAGTCGCAAAGTCTAAGCCCTTGTCGCGCATCTCAGAAAGAATGAAGTTGGTCGTACCGTTAATGATGCCGGCGATCCACTCGATATGGTTCGCAGTCAAGCCTTCACGCAAAGCCTTGATGATCGGAATGCCGCCAGCAACGGCTGCCTCAAATGCCACCATCACTCCTTTTTTATGGGCAGCTTTAAATATCTCATTGCCATGAACAGCGATCAAAGCCTTGTTGGCTGTAACGACGTGCTTACCAGCAGCAATTGCCTCAAGCACCAATTCTTTAGCAATACCATAACCACCAATTAACTCCACTACGATATCAATCTCAGGATTATTGATCACCGCCCGAGCATCACTCACTACCTGAGCGCGGTCTTTAACCAATTCTTTGGCGCGCTCTACATTAAGATCGGCAACCGTATGAATACGGATACCGCGACCAGCACGACGAGTAATTTCGTCTTGATTACGTTCGAGAACAGTGAATACACCGCCACCCACAGTGCCAATACCTAATAGACCAACTTGAATCGGTTTCATGATGCCTTTGTTGCTGTTGAATTAGCCGCTTTACGACCATGTTTTTGACGATAACGCTCCAGAAAACGCGCAAGACGATTGATCGCCTCCTTGAGGACATCCTCATGAGGTAGGAATACCAGGCGGAAGTGATCTGATTTACCCCAGTTGAAGCCGGAGCCTTGCACCAGCAATACTTTTTCTTCCCTCAGTAAATCAGCCACAAATTGCTGATCATCTTCGATTGGGTACATCTCGGAATCAAGTTTTGGAAATAAGTACAAAGCAGACTTTGGCTTAACGCAAGTCACACCAGGAATTGCTGTAATCATTGTCCAAGCAAGTTCACGCTGTTTAGCCAAACGTCCGCCTTCCGCCACCAAGTCATTAATACTTTGATAGCCACCTAAGGCTGTTTGTATAGCGTATTGACCTGGAACGTTAGCGCACAGACGCATGGATGACAGCATATTGAGACCTTCGATGTAATCTCGAATCATCTCTTTATCACCTGAAACTACCATCCAGCCTGCGCGGTATCCACAAGAGCGGTAGTTCTTGGACAAACCATTAAAGGTAATGGTGACAACATCAGTAGACAGAGATGCCAAGGAGATGTGCTTTTCCTGGTCATACAACATCTTGTCGTAAATCTCATCAGCAAACAGAATTAAGCCGTTTTCACGCGCAATGTTTGTGAGCTCGAGCAATACTTCTTTGGAATAAATCGCACCTGTTGGATTATTAGGGTTGATGACCACAATCGCTTTAGTGCGAGGTGTAATTTTTTTACGCAAATCCACTAAATCTGGTGCCCACTCTTTGGACTCATCACAAAGGTAATGCACTGGCGTGCCGCCGGATAAGCTCACCGCGGCTGTCCACAAAGGGTAGTCAGGGGCCGGCACCAAGACTTCATCTCCATTATTGAGTAATGCATTCATTGCCAAAACGATCAGCTCAGAAACGCCATTGCCAGTGTAGATATCATCCAAAGTAACACCTTGAATGCCTTTTTCTTGGCAATACTGCATGATTGCCTTACGCGCTGCGAAGATCCCTTTGGAATCAGAGTACGCTGAGGCATTACCCAAATTACGAATCATGTCTAGTTGAATCTCTTCGGGGGGATCAAAACCAAAAACGCCCACATTACCGATGTTTAATTTGATGATTTTGTGGCCCTCCTCCTCCATGCGCTGAGCGAGCTCCAGCACGGGTCCGCGTATGTCATAACAGACGTGATTGAGTTTTTCGGACTTTAGGATCGGTTTCACAATAAATTAAAGGGTAAGTTCTTGAAATCTAGGAAAAAACAGCTGGCTATAATCTTCATAATTATGACAGAGAGTCCATGTGAAGCTTCAATCTGACCCCCATTCCGGAACCAATACCATCACGGGTTATGGCGATGGCTACGTAGAGATCAATAGAACTCCCTATAGTCACGCTGTTTTATTGAGCTCGGATGGTGCAATCCAAAAGTGGGGCGTTCAGTCCTTTGATGAGCTGAGTGCGGCAGATTTCAGTCAAATGGCTAGTCTCAAGCCCGAATTAATCATTATTGGGACTGGCAAGCGTCAGCGCTTCCCCAAGCCTGAGATCTTAAAAACATTGATCGCAGCCAAAATTGGCTTTGAGGTAATGGATTCTCAGGCAGCCTGTCGCACATACAACATTCTGGTAGGCGAGGGTCGCCAGGTCTTGTTAGCCCTGATCGTGGAAGCTGTCTAATGCAAGTTGATCAAATTCGGCAATCAAACACTCTAAACCCAGTCTCTATTTTGATATTGGTAGTGGTGTATGCATTGCTGTGGTTTGGCACCCTCAACTACCGCCACCTTATTCCCTCAGATGAAGGTCGTTACGCTGAGATTGCGCGTGAGATGTTGGTGACAGGAGATTGGGTGACTCCTCGCTATAACGGCTACAAGTATTTTGAAAAGCCCCCTTTACAAATTTGGGCCACTGCCAGCGCCTTTAATATTTTTGGAGTTGGTGATTGGCAAGCGCGTCTGTGGACGGCACTGACTGGATTTCTCACGATTGTATTTATAGGATTTACTGGTGCACGTATCTATAGCGCCCGAGCTGGCTGGCTGGCTGCAGTCGCTTTGGCATCAAGTCCAATGTGGGTCATTGGCGGCCATATCAATTCATTGGACATGGGGCTCTCAGCCTTCTTAGTTGCCGCTCTCTGCAGTCTTTTATTAGCGCAGACCTCTTCCAATAAAACCCATAGCCGAAATTGGATGTGGGCCTGCTGGGCTTTCATGGCATTGGCAACACTCTCGAAAGGCATTATCGGTATTGCCATCCCCGGCATGGTATTTGCGGTGTATTCCATTACCGCTTGGGACTGGAAGATTTGGAAACGCCTGCATATTATTAGTGGCAGTATTTTGTTCTTGGCAATTACTGCGCCTTGGTTTGTGCTGATAGCGCAACGCAATCCAGAGTTCCTCGAGTTCTTTTTTATTCATGAGCACTTACAGCGCTTTACTCAGACTGCACATAGTAGAACAGGTCCAATTTATTTCTTCCTTCCGCTACTGCTTCTGGGTTTCTTGCCTTGGATCGCACAAGTTCCTGGGGCAATTGCACAAACCTGGCGCGAGCGCAATCGCGAGTTCTCAAGCGGCTGGTTGCTAACCTGTTGGTTTGTAGTGATCTTGGGATTCTTTAGTATTTCTCAATCCAAACTACCTGGGTACATTATTCCTCTTTTTCCTGCATTGGCACTCATCGTTGGGAGTCAATTAGATCGGAATCTGGGCTCTGGTAATTCACTCTCATTGCCTTGGCAATTACAAACCGGTTTCTTTGCCATTCTTGGCGGCATTGGATTTTTCTTCTTAGGGGAAGTGAGCAAGCAATCTAGACCTGATGAAATTGAATCCTATGCTCAGTACACCTACTGGATCATTGCGGCACTCATTGCCTTGATTTCATGCAGTCTTCTTGCGCTCATGCAAAGTAAACGTAATGGTTTATCGAGCATTACAAGCTTTGCGGGCGGTCTCTTTCTCTGCGCCCTTATTGCAGGTACAGGCCATGAGACTTTAGGACGCGCAGTATCTGGCATCGACCTAGTAAAACAAGTAAAAGCAGACATTCCTCAAAAGACGAATTTTTATTCCGTTCGGATCTTAGATCACACCGTACCTTTCTATTTAGGTAAAACCATGATCATGGTCGAATTTCCAGATGAACTTGAGTTTGGCGTCAAGCAAGAACCTGAGCTTTGGCTACCCACATTAGATGCATTTATTGAGCGCTGGAAAGAAGATCAAACGGCTTACGCCTTAATGGTTCCAGAACAATATGTGACACTCCAAAAACTGAATGTACCCATGCAAGAAGTTGGGCGCGATTCGAGACGTGTGATTGTGAAGCACCCGCAATCTGTAATCACTCCAATAAAATAAGGTCTCAAGATCAATTATGTCGACCAATAAAATCTCATCTTCCCCGGCCCCCTTTATTCCCTTCACGCGTCCACACTTCGATCAAGAAACGATTGATGCAGTTGCTGAGATCTTACGTTCTAGCTGGGTAACCTCAGGTCCTAAGCTGGCTGAGTTTGAATCTGCTTTGAGTGCGTATTTTGGCGGCCGCCCTGTGCGTTGTTTTGCCAATGGGACTGCCACTATGAAGATTGCTTTGCAGCTTGCTGGTATCGGTCCTGGTGATGAAGTGATTACTACTCCAATCTCTTGGGTTGCGACGTCCAATGTCATTTTGAGTGTGGGTGCGACACCGGTATTCGTAGACGTTGATCCCATCACTCGCAATATTGATTTAACTAAAGTAGTTACAGCAATTACCTCTAAGACCCGCGCCATCATGCCCGTCTATCTGGCTGGATTACCGGTCAATATGAACGAGCTGTATGCGCTGGCAAAGCAGCATAAGATCCGCGTGATAGAAGATGCAGCGCAAGCATTTGGCTCACAGTGGGAAGGACAAAAGATTGGTAGTTTTGGTGATCTGGTAAGTTTTAGTTTTCAGGCAAATAAAAATCTATCGACTGTTGAAGGCGGCTGTCTCGTCTTAAATAACATCGATGAAGCTAAGTTGTCAGAGAAGCTACGCTTGCAAGGCGTGACACGCCAAGGCATGGACGGTATGGACGTTGATGTTTTAGGCGGTAAAGATAACTTGACGGATGTAAATGCCGTCATTGGCTTGCATCAACTAAAGCAACTCCCAGCGTTTCAGTCACGAAGAAGTGCGTTAGCTAGACAGTACTTTGATGCCATTCGCAGTGAAATGAAATCCGCTACATTAGGCGGTCTCCATTTAGAACTTCCAGTGGAAAACTTTACTGACAGCAACTGGCATATGTTTCAGGTTGTTTTGCCGCTTGAAAAATTACATGTAGATCGCGCGCAAGTGATGACTGAGCTAAAGGAGCTAGGGATCGGGAGCGGTGTTCATTACCCCATCA
The DNA here is from genome assembly GCA_947470165.1 of Burkholderiaceae bacterium. Classification (GTDB taxonomy): domain Bacteria; phylum Pseudomonadota; class Gammaproteobacteria; order Burkholderiales; family Burkholderiaceae; genus Polynucleobacter. Next base: position 10,065 of record CANISN010000007.1, read on the forward strand.
TTACTGGATTTACGCTATACCAAAAGCTGGGCTATAAAACCGCGGCTACTCCAATTGCAGAGCGCATTGGTCGCTCGATCCTGACTCTCCCCCTCTTTCCAGGAATGGCGGATGAAGATATTGCTCGTATAACGAGTGCTTTAGTAGGAATTTTGAAGAAACATCGTAAAAATTAGTCTTGGTAGCGGAATCAGGCAAAATTGCAGTATGACTGCGAATATAGCTGAGCAAGCCAGCAATCCCACACTCAGTATCGTCATCCCCGTTTATAACGAGGAAGATGGTCTCCAAGCCCTCTTTGATCGCCTCTATCCAGCGCTAGATCAGATGGCCAGTAAACGCAGCACCACCTATGAAGTGGTATTCGTAAATGATGGCAGTAAAGATCGTTCTGCCGGCATCTTAGCTAAGCAAGTGGATTTACGCCCTGATGTAACTCGCGCGGTACTGTTTCATAGTAACTTTGGTCAGCACATGGCGATCATGGCTGGCTTTGAATACTCCCGCGGTGAATACATCATCACGCTAGACGCCGACTTACAAAATCCCCCAGAAGAAATTGATGCCTTGGCTAACGAATTGCTCAAGGGTCACGATTACGTTGGCACCATTCGTGCGGATCGTCGCGATAGCTTCTTCAGAAAATGGGCTTCAAGCGCTATGAATCACTTGCGCCAAAAAATTACGCGCATCACGATGACCGATCAAGGCTGTATGTTGCGCGGCTATAGCCGTCGCATCGTTGACCTCGTTCGTCAATGCGATGAGAGTAATACTTTTATTCCTGCACTGGCCTATACCTTTGCAGCCAATCCTACTGAAATTACCGTCAAACATGAAGAGCGTTTTGCTGGTGAATCCAAGTACAACCTATATCAACTCATTCGCCTGAACTTTGATCTTGTAACCGGCTTCTCTGTGATGCCCCTGCAGATCTTCTCCATCCTAGGAATGCTCTTAGCAATGGCAGCCGGTAGTTTGTTTATCTACCTCTTGGTTCGCCGCTTTGTGCTGGGTGCCGAGGTTGAGGGAGTCTTTACTCTGTTTGCGCTCACTTTCTTTTTGATTGGCGTCATGCTCTTTGGTCTGGGCTTACTTGGCGAATATATCGGCCGCATCTATCAACAAGTGAGAGAGCGCCCACGCTATGTTGTGCAGACTGTTTTAGAGAAAAGATAATTGCACGCAGTCGTCTTTGCTTATCACGATGTGGGCATCAACTGCCTCAACGCATTGCTCCATGCGGGCATACAAATTGATCTAGTAGTAACTCATCAAGATGATCCCAATGAGAATGTGTGGTTTGGGAGTGTTGCGAAACTGTGTGAAGAGCAAAAGATTCCTTGTATCACGCCAAATGCTAATCAGCTAATAGATCTTATCCCGCAGATTAAAAAACTGGCACCCGATTACCTTTTCTCTTTTTATTATCGCCACATGATTCCGGCAGAGCTCTTGGCTTGTGCCAAGGTTGCCGCTCTTAATATGCATGGCTCGCTACTACCAAAGTATCGGGGTCGGTCCCCAGTCAATTGGGCCATCCTGCATGGAGAAACGCAAACTGGTGCCACATTGCACATCATGGAAACCAAACCAGATGCAGGTGATATCGTTGGGCAGTCGGCTGTCTCAATTGACGCCAATGAAACTGCTACGGATGTCTTTGGCAAAGTAAGCCAGGCGGCTGTCAAGGTGATAAACCAGGTACTACCGGATCTCGTTCAGGGCCATGTCCCCAGAAAACCCAATTTCCTTGCTCAAGGTAGTTACTTTGGTGGACGTAAGCCTGCAGATGGGCAAATTGTGTGGCAACAGACAGCCAAGCAGGTTCATGACCTCGTTAGGGCTGTTGCACCACCCTATCCCGGCGCTTTTACGGACTGGCAGGGTCAGCGCATGATTGTGGCTCGTACTAGCCCAGAGGGGCCATTTCCTGCTCAGCTCGACCTTCAGACTCAGGGCATCCAAGTGGTTGATAATCGTATATTTGGCGTTTGTGGAGACCAAAGAGCGGTAGCAATACTGGAATGGTTCCCAGCAAATAGTCGATAAATACAAAGTAGCACTTTTTAGATTAAAAACGAGGCAGTAGAGATGAAAAAAGTACTCATTCTTGGCGTAAACGGCTTTATTGGTCACCACCTTTCCAAGCGCATCCTAGAAACAACCGATTGGGATGTTTATGGCATGGATATGCAAAATGACCGCCTAGGTGACTTAGTCAACCATCCCCGTATGCACTTCTTTGAAGGCGATATCACCATCAACAAAGAATGGGTCGAATATCACATCCGTAAGTGCGATGTCATCCTGCCTTTAGTAGCCATTGCTACTCCAGCCACCTATGTTCAGCAGCCATTAAAAGTATTTGAGCTAGACTTCGAAGCGAATTTACCCATCGTGCGCTCTGCCGTTAAATACAAAAAGCATTTGGTATTTCCATCTACCTCTGAAGTGTATGGAATGTGTGAGGACGCTGAGTTTGATCCCGCTCAATCTACGATGGTTTATGGTCCGATCAATAAGCCACGCTGGATCTACGCTTGCTCTAAACAATTATTGGATCGCGTGATCTGGGGTTACGGCATGGAAGGCTTGCGCTTTACACTGTTCCGTCCATTTAACTGGATTGGCCCAGGCTTAGATAGTATCTACACACCAAAAGAAGGCTCTTCCCGCGTAGTGACTCAGTTCTTAGGTCATATTGTTCGTGGTGAGCCGATTAATCTTGTGGATGGTGGTGCACAGAAACGCGCCTTCACTTATGTTGATGATGGTATCGATGCTTTAGTGCGCATCATTGCCAATAAAGATGGTATTGCTAATGGCAAGATCTATAACATCGGTAATCCAAAGAACAATCACTCCGTGCGCGAACTCGCCAATCAGATGTTAGAAATCGCGCGGAGCATTTCGGAATACGCTAAGATGGCCAATCAAGTGAAGATCGTAGAGACAACTTCAGGCGCTTACTACGGCGAAGGTTACCAAGATGTTCAAAATCGCGTGCCTGCTATTGATAACACAATGAGTGAATTAGGCTGGAAGCCAACGACCAATATGAGCGATGCGCTCAAGAATATCTTTGAAGCCTATCGCCTTGACGTAGAAAAAGCACGTCATTTGGTTGATAACGAATAAGTGAAAGTAAATTTAAGGGTTCATGGCTAAGATTGCTCTCAAGGTAGATGTAGATACCTTACGTGGCACCAAAGAAGGCGTACCCAATCTAGCGGGCACTCTTGAACGCTTTGGTCTAAAGGCTACCTTTCTGTTTAGCTTGGGTCCTGACCATACTGGTTGGGCACTTAAGCGAGTATTTCGACCTGGCTTTCTGAAGAAAGTCAGTCGTACCTCAGTCCTTGAGCACTACGGTATTAAGACCCTACTCTACGGCGTCCTCCTGCCCGGCCCTGATATTGGCAAGGAAGCTGCTACTGAAATGCGGGCAATTGATGCTGCTGGTCACGAGACAGGGATTCATACTTGGGACCATGTGGTCTGGCAAGATGCGGTTCGTAATAGAGACACCCAGTGGACTAAAGCGCAAATGCAAAAAAGTTGGAATCGCTTTGTGGAAATCTTTGGGCACCCACCAATTACCTACGGTGCTGCCGGTTGGCAAATGAATGAATCCGCTTTTGAGCAGCTCGATCATTGGGGTATTAAATACTCTTCAGATGGGAGGTCGCAACCCAACCTCATGCCCTACCGTTTTGCGCTACCTTCTGGCAAAGCAAAACATGTGCAATATCCAACCACCTTACCCACTTTTGATGAACTAATTGGTATAGATGATGCTGATGAATTTGGCGCAGTGAAAAAACTCCTCGAAATTACCCAAAGCAATCCAAATGACCAGGTGTTTACTCTGCATGCTGAGCTTGAGGGCCAGAAGCTACTCCCTGCGTTTGAGCAACTGCTAGCGGGGTGGCTGAACCAAGGTCACGACTTAGTCACTATGGGTGAACTTCACCAATCTTGGGAGGCCACCAAGCAACTCGATAAAATAGCTATTCAGCCAGTGACTTGGGGTGAAATCCCCAACCGAAGTGGCGAACTGATTTTGCAAACCGTTTAAGTAAACTATAAAACTAAATAAGTGAGACCGACATGACAGTAGAAATTGGTAAGCCAATGCCTCAGTGTTCAATTCCGGCAACATCGGGATTAACGTTTACTCCAGACTCTGCCAAGGGCAAAAAGCTGGTGATTTACTTCTACCCAAAAGATATGACTCCAGGATGCACCGCTGAGTCAGGCGAATTTCGCGACCACATTGATGCCTTTACTAAAGCCAACACTCTGATCGTGGGTGTATCTAGAGATAGCCTGAAGTCTCACGATAATTTCCGAAGCAAACTGGACCTACCATTTGAGCTCGTTGCGGATACCGAAGAAATACTCTGCCAGCTATTTGGTGTCATGAAAATGAAGAATATGTATGGCAAGCAAGTTCGCGGTGTAGAACGTAGCACCTTCCTCTTTGACTCCTCAGGAAAGCTTGTAAAAGAGTGGCGCGGCCTTAAGGTTCCGGGACATGTGACAGAGGTATTACAAGCCGCCCAAAATACTAAATAATTCTTCAATTAATTTAATCCAGGGGACTTGCAAAGCTCCCAATTTGGGGTAAAGTGAAGTCATATGCACCGTAAACGACGGGAAAGTCTGAAAATCCGTTTGACTCATCAGCCTGAATATCTAACAAGGGGCTCGGTAAACAACCCCCTCCTTTTTACATCCCATACATCACCCAGCTTTGTAATAGACCGTCTTGGCAATCAGCTTGACGGTTTTTTCTTTTAGGAGAGTCTGCATGCCATTACCCCCAATCCCAACTCAAATTGCTGGCCAAGTAAAAATTAGCGCCAAGGACACTCCTGATTTAAAGAAACGTCCTGCTCCAGCAAAGCCTGTTGTGATGGAAAGCCATGCAAACAATTGGGCTAGCGACACAGAGGAAGATCTTTCCGATGCTGAGCTTGCGCTTGAAAAGATCAAGGGGGATCGTCGTCCAGTAGCTGCTCCTCATGAGCGTAGCCAGAATAAAATAGTTATCGTCCCAGAGAAACCAAAACGGATTGTTCGTACTGGACCTCCAAGCCTATTCGTCTTGGACACCAATGTGCTGATGCACGATCCGAGCTCTCTATTCCGCTTTTCTGAGCACGATCTCTTCCTCCCAATGACAACTCTTGAGGAGCTAGATAACCACAAAAAGGGTATGACTGAAGTGGCTCGCAACGCCCGTACTGTAAGTCGATCCCTTGATCAATTGGTAGCTGGCACGAGCGGTACCTTAGATGATGGTATTCCGCTCAATAAATTAGGTAATCAAGATGTATCCGGCCGACTCTTTTTTCAGACCAAGCTAACAACTGAATCCTTGCCAGAGGGTCTACCTGAAGGTAAAGGGGATAACCTAATCTTGGCTGTTGTCAGCGAGCTACAGAAGACTCGCAAAGGTCAGGAGGTAGTCTTAGTATCCAAAGATATCAATATGCGCATTAAGGCTCGCGCTCTTGGTCTGCCTGCGGAAGATTACTTCAATGATCAAGTATTAGAAGATCGGGACTTGATGTACTCTGGCGTCATGGCCCTGCCAGCAGACTTCTGGCCAAAGCATGGCAAGAGTATGGAGAGCTGGGCTGATGGTAAATCTGGCACGATGTTTTATCGTGTCACAGGTCCATCAGTACCGAGTATGCTGGTCAATCAGTTTGTCTATCAAGAAAATCCGGATGGCTCAACTCCGTTCTATGCTCAAGTAAAAGAGATCAACGGCAAGACCGCTCTCCTCCAAACCTTGAGGGACTTTTCTCATCAGAAAAATAATGTATGGAGTGTGACTGCACGCAATCGTGAGCAGAACTTTGCTCTTAATCTACTCATGAACCCTGATGTAGACTTCATTACATTACTGGGTCAAGCTGGTACTGGAAAAACCTTGCTGGCCTTGGCTGCTGGCCTTGAGCAAGTACTCGATAGCAAACGTTATAACGAAATTATCATCACCCGCGCTACGGTACCCGTAGGCGAAGACATTGGCTTTCTTCCCGGTACTGAAGAAGAAAAGATGCAGCCTTGGATGGGTGCATTTGATGACAACCTGGAAGTGCTCCATCGTAATGAAGACAACGCCGGAGAATGGGGTCGCGCTGCCACTCAAGAACTCATTCGTTCACGCATTAAAGTGAAGAGCATGAACTTTATGCGCGGCAGAACATTTGTGAGTAAATTTGTCATCATTGATGAGGCGCAAAACTTAACACCCAAGCAAATGAAGACCCTAGTAACTCGTGCTGGGCCAGGAACCAAGATTATTTGTTTAGGTAATATCGCCCAGATTGATACACCTTACTTAACTGAGGGTTCATCAGGCCTTACCTATGTAGTGGATCGCTTCAAAGGCTGGCGTCATGGTGGACATGTAACCCTAGCTCGAGGAGAGCGTTCACGTCTTGCAGATCATGCTGCTGACGCACTCTAAGAAAGCCGTCTCATGCCGCACTCTTATAGGGTGCGGCATTTTTATTTATATCTTTCTCTCGCTCTCAGGCTGTGCTAGCTTTGGCTCAAAAAATAATGCAACTAAAGTTGCCCAATTCAAACAAGACACAAGTGTTGGTACTGAGGATATCTCTATTGCAGCGGTGGGTTTAGTAGGGGTGCCCTATCGCTATGGGGGCAATAATCCCAAGGGGGGATTTGATTGCAGTGGATTGATTGCCTATGTTTACAGCAAATCTGCAAATATGAAACTACCCCGCACCATTCAAGAAATGAGCACCAAAGGTCAGAGTGTTGAAAATCAAGCGCCAGCACCAGGGGACCTCGTATTTTTCAATACCACTGGTGAAAAGTATTCTCATGCGGGGATCTATGTGGGGCAGGGTAGATTTGTGCATGCGCCGAGCGCGGGTGGAACTGTTCGTCTGGAGTACGTCACCACACCCTATTGGGCGGCGAGGTTTACTGAAGCTAGGAGACTGACACCTTAAGTATTCGCTCTGAGGCCCATAGCGCTAATACTATATTCATAAAATACCTAATTTTGGCTACATTCCAATATAGAACAATGCATTCTATAGATTATTCACTTGGGAGTAACTCGCATTAAGAAAATCATTCTCGCTTTAAGCCTAGTCTTCAGACTTGTGAAGCAAAAGCCGTAAGTAAAGAAGGGAAACCGCTTTATGGGGCAGCTAAAGTTGCATCCATCAAGAAGTGTGAAAGCGGCAAATAAATACTTTACACCCCAATTTTTAGAGCCTCGCATAACGAGGTTTTTTTATTTAAATCCTTTTTTCCTTTGCCTAGCCGAGGAAAATCTTTAATGGATTGCGACAATAACTTTTTTAAATGTATCGATCATCTGATTGATTTGCGCGCGCGTAGTAATAAAGGGTGGTGCCAACACGAGGGTGTCGCCAGGGGCACGTGTTAATACGCCCTTCTCAAATGCTAGAGCCTGAGCCTGAGCCCCGCGTTGACCGATAGCACCCTCTTTTGCCCTCAACTCAATCCCCGCTGCCAATCCAAAATTACGAACACTAATGACTTGATCAAGCTCAGCTAGGGAGTGGACAGCCTCTTCAAAATAAGGAGACAATGCATTGACTTGATCAATTAGACTCTCTTGCTCGATCACATCGATCATTGCCAGCGCTGCAGCACAAGACAAGGGATGTCCAGAGCAGGTGTAGCCATGCATTAATTCAGCCATATGAGGAGGGCCCTGCATTAGGGCATCATGGATAGAGCGCTTCATAATCACCCCTCCTAAAGGAGCGGCACCATTAGTAACTGTTTTAGCAAATAAAATCATATCTGGCACAACTTCAAAAGTTGTCGAGGCAAACATATTTCCAGTGCGGCCAAAACCAGTAATCACCTCATCGAAAATGAGTAAGAGTTGATGGCGATCACAAATTTCTCGTATCCGCTTTAAATAACCCTTGGGCGGAACAAGCACTCCTGTGGAGCATGCAATAGGCTCAATAATTACCGCTGCAATATTGCCAGCACCATGCAGAGCAATGATTCTACTTTCGAGCTCATCAGCCATTTCAATGCCAAGCTCTGGCTGACCTCGAATAAATGCCTGGTTTGTTGGGTCCCAGGTGGAGCGCAGATGATCGGTGCGCAACAATGATGTTCCGAAAGCATTGCGATTATTCACCATACCCCCAACAGATATGCCACCGAAACCAACACCGTGAAAGCCACGCTCACGACCAATAAATAAATTACGCTGCCCCTGTCCGCATACACGCCAATAGGCTAAGGCTAGCTTCATGGCAGTGTCACATGCCTCAGAACCGCTATTAACTAGAAAGACTCTATCTAAACTTGGTGGCGCGATTGAGGCAATACGGTCAGCAAGTTGAAAAGCACTGGGGTGGCTAACTTGAAAACTAGATGCAAAATCTAATTTGTCGATTTGTGCCTTCATAGCCTCCGAAATTTTGGGATGGCTATGCCCTGCCCCAACACACCATAATCCGGATATACCATCTAGAATGGTTCGCCCATCATCTGTTTGATAGGTCACTCCCGATGCCGCGCTCACTAAACGAGGAGCCACTTTGAACTCCCGATTCGGGGTAAATGGCATCCAAAAGCTATCTAAAGAAATCATTTTGGTTCAGTATTCAGATTTGTGAAACAGTTTTAAATTCTAAATAGCATAACCGAAATAAAAAATCAGAGGCTAGGATAGCCCACTGACTCTTTAAATGACAAAGGGTTTGCCAATGCAAACCCTTGTCTACCGAATATAGTCTTTAGGCTATTTTAAAACGGTTCATACCCACCGGAAGAGTATCCAACTGATCCCATCGCCAAGTTATCAAACTTGGTATACGGACCCTGCCAACTTAAGCGCACAGTACCAATCGGGCCATTACGCTGCTTGCCGATAATGATCTCTGCCATGCCTTTATCAGTTGTTGTATCCGGGTGATAGACCTCATCACGATAGATAAAGATAATTAAGTCGGCATCTTGCTCAATTGCACCTGACTCACGCAGGTCGGACATAATTGGGCGCTTATTAGGTCGTTGCTCAAGACCTCGATTTAACTGGGATAGAGCCACTACAGGGCACTGTAATTCTTTTGCAAGAGACTTGAGTGAGCGTGAAATCTCGGAAATTTCTGTTGCACGGTTCTCAGAACCAGAACCACTCATTAACTGCAGGTAATCAATTACAACTAAGCCAAGTGTTCCACCAAAATTACGGGCAATACGACGCGCACGGGCACGCAACTCCAGGCTAGATAAAGCGCCAGTCTCATCAATCAAGATCTGGGTATTGCTTAAACGGGCAATAGCATCAGTAACACGTGGCCACTCATCATCTTGTAGTTTTCCGGTACGCATACGACTTTGATCAACGCGCCCTACCGAACCCAATAAACGCGATGCCAATTGCTCACCAGACATCTCCATTGAGAATATAACGACCGGCAATCCTTCTGCTAAAGCAACGTTTTCCGCGATATTTAAAGCCATCGCAGTTTTCCCCATTGAGGGCCTTCCGGCAATAATGACTAAGTCACCTTTTTGCAGACCGCTGGTTTGCTTATCTAAGTCAATGAAGCCGGTAGCAATACCAGTGATGTCACTTCCACCTTGACGGTTGTAGAGTTCATCAATGCGAGCAACAACGGTTTTGAGCAATGGCTCAATCTCAAGGTAATCAGCTTTGCGACTACCCTCTTCACCGATTTGTAAAATACGGGACTCTGCTTCGTCCAACAGCGTTCTGACTGAACGACCTTCCGGAACAAATGCCGAGTTCACAATGTTGTCAGATACTTCAATCAAACGACGCAAAATACTGCGATCACGAACGATATCGGCATAGCCTTTAATATTCGCTGCACTCGGGGTACTTTGCGCTAATGAATTTAGGTAATCAATACCGACTAAATCACCACCCTGTTCGGACTTTACAGCCTCATGAACCGTAATGACATCAGCGGGATGATTGTCGCCAACCAAACGCTGGATGACCTTGTAGATCAGAGCATGTTCAGGGCGATAGAAATCTTTATCAGTTAATACACCACCTAGGCGATCCCAGGCTGCGTTATCAATCAGTAGACCGCCGAGCAAAGATTGCTCGGCTTCTACAGAATGCGGTGGTACTTTTAAGGCCTGCACGACTGCATCCCCAGAGCCCATCGTGCCAGAATTTGGCATCAGGGTGCGTGAACGGGATTCAGCCATGAGGCTAGCGATTAATTAAAAACCGAAGGTCTAAAACTTACGCTTGCTCACCAACTACACGAATAGTGATGTCAGCCACTACATCGGTATGAACAGCTACCGCTACAGGGTGATCACCAACCATCTTCAATGGCCCAGTAGGCATACGTAC
>CANISN010000008.1 GCA_947470165.1 Burkholderiaceae bacterium
TTGCCACTCAGGTGACGCTCTTGCAGCGCTAATAAAACTCCAATCACACCATGTAAGGAGGCCAAGGTATCACCGATACTCACACCTACTCGAACTGGCACTCTACCTGGTTCCGCAGTTAAATGCCGTAGGCCACCCATAGCCTCAGCCACCACTCCAAAACCTGGCTTATCTCGATAAGGTCCAGTCTGGCCATAACCACTAATTCTTAAGACAATCAGTTTGGGATTTAGTTCTAGCAAGCGCTCTGGATCGAGCCCCCATCCTTCTAGAGTTCCAGGGCGAAAATTTTCAATCAAGATATCCGCTTCGGTGATTAAGGTTCTCACAATATCTTGAGCTTCAGCTTGTCTGAGATCTAGAGAAAGTGATCGTTTGTTACGTGACTGCACTTGCCACCAAACTGAAGTACCGTCTTTTAATAGACGCCACTTACGCAAGGCATCACCTACCTTAGGAGGCTCAATCTTGATCACATCAGCCCCAAAATCTGCCAGTGTCTTTGCGGCAAATGGCCCGGCGATTAACTGCCCCATTTCAATCACTTTTAGCTTGGCTAATGGCTCCATAAGTTTCCTTAAATTATGAATTTCACTCAAGTTACGCTATTTTGTCCCGCTTGAGAGTTGCTATGAAACGGTCAAGCCTTCTTATTTTCGAAGGCTTGGATAGAATATCACCATGATCAGCTCAATAAACCCTGCCAGAGTCGACTTTATTACCCTCAACCCCTTTTGCGCCCTTCCCCAAACGGGAATTGTCACCAAAGACGCAAGTGATTAACAAAAAGGAAAAAAATGACACTCATAGAAAAATTACAGTGGCGTTACGCTACCAAAAAGATGGATCCCACAAAAATAGTTTCATCAGAAAAAGTGGGTCAAATTCTGGAGGCGGTAAGATTGACCGCGAGCTCTAGCGGACTTCAGCCCTATGAGGTAATTGTTATTACAAATAAAGATATTCGCCAAAAAATCAGGGAGGCTGCCAATAATCAATCTCAAATTACTGATTGCTCCCATTTGCTTGTTTTTGCCGCTTGGGATAATTACACTGCCGAAAGAATAAATGCCGCTTTTGATATGACAGAGACAATCCGTAACTTTAAGAGTGAGTCTGGGACTGCCTATCGCCAGATGCTCTTGAACTCCTATCCCGCCAGAGATGCAGAAGTAAATTTCACGCATGCCGCTAAGCAAGCCTATATCGGCTTAGGTACGGCTTTAATTGCAGCAGCTGATGGGCAAGTAGATTGCACTCCGATGGAAGGCTTTAATCCAACAGCAGTAGACGAGATTCTGGAACTTCACGCTAAAGGCTTACGAAGCGTTGTGATGCTTCCAGTGGGGTATCGAAAGGCAGATGAAGATTGGCTAATGAACTTGAAGAAGGTGAGAAGACCCAAAGAACAATTTATTACTTGGATTCAATAAAAATTGAGCCTTAATAAATTTTATATAGGAACTAAGCCAAATATATTGCATTGGGCACTTTAGCCACCAAAGTAACGGGAGCAAAATCTTTATTTGGATCATATGGTAATTTTTTTCAAATAATGTTGGGTTTACTTCCAAGGTAGTAACTTGACCTAGAATTAAGGTATAGCCATCAGGATTGGCACGCTTAATTTCTTCCATCGCAATATTGCTAGCACCACTAGGCTTGTTATCGACGTAAACTGACTGGCCTAGACTATTTGTAAGACTAGCTGCAACTGAACGTGCAATGATTTCAGCAGTTCCCCCAGTGGCAAATGGGGCCACTAATCGAATGGATTTTTCAGGGATGTTTCTCCCGGCCCTTTACCAGCTTTTTATAACAACTTTTAAAGCATTACTTAAGTTCACATTATTCCCCATAATCATTGCATACCCTCACGCTATGAATGCCCAAATTAGATTGAACGAATCATCAGGATTCCTTTAATAAAAGAAAGGGTGCTGAGTTCATGGAGATAAGCTTTGCTTAAAGTAAAGCTAATGAATACTCACATGGCTACCTCAAGTCTTCTGTAGAATCAAGTTAATGAAGCCAACTATCAAAATCGACTACGTATCAGATATAGCTTGTCCTTGGTGCGCCGTAGGCCTTGGCAATCTCAACAAGGCAATAGATCAACTAAAGGATAAGGTCAACTTTGAAGTACATTTTCGTCCTTTTGAACTGAACCCCAATATGCCTAAGGGCGGTCAAGATGCCATTGAACACCTCACTGAAAAGTATGGCTTAACTGCAGAGCAAGTTAAATCTAATCAAGCAAATATAAGATCAAAGGCGCTAGAAGCTGGATTTGAGTTTCATCCCGATGGTCGTAAGCGGGTTTACAACACCTTTGATGCCCACCGCCTCTTATATTGGGCCGCAAAAGAATATGACTTACAAAAACAGGCTATCCTTAAAAAAGAATTGCTCAACACCTACTTTTGCTTAGCAGTTAATTTAGATGATCAAAAGAATCTACTCGATGCCGTAACCCGAGCTGGTTTAGATCCTAAAAGAGCGCAGCAAATTTTGAGTGGAGATGAGTTTGTATCTGAAGTTAGAGATGAAGCAGCTATTTATAAAAATGCAGGAATCAGCTCTGTCCCATCAATCATTCTTAATGAAAATTACCTTTTGCAGGGAGCCCAAGCTCCTGAGTCATTTATCGATACATTTGAGCAACTAATCCAAAAAAGCTAAAAAAGATAAAACCCCCACCATTGCTGAGGAGGGTTTGCTTTTCTGGTGGGCTACTAGGTCTTGAGCTTACCCTAGGAGTCTGAATGGCACTCGATAATTAGTAATAAATTTTTACCTAATTATTTTGGGTCATATAAAAATTTGATTTACGGAACCCCGAAGGTCCATCTCGAAATCGAGACCAGCAACAGGTGGTCTTGCAAAGTACCAATTGATACCGCTATGCAAGAATCCTTGTTTAGCAAATACCTCTTCTACTAAACCACCTATGTTGTGAACTGAGTATGCTTGAGCGCTAGTCACATCACCCCAACTAAATCCAAGACTTTTTAGGCGCTTAGTCATCTCATTGGAAACAAATTCCATTTTCAATCTCAAACCTGAGTTAGAGGTATCGCCGTAAGCAATAATTCTTTCGCGGTACGGCTCAGAACCTGATCTAGCATCCCCACCACCAGATAAAATAAAGCCACCTGGAGAGTCACTGCTAGTCGGCACAGTATAGGCAAATGAATACATTGCAACCTCAGTTGACCCAAAATATTCAGGGCAAACATTAGTTCTAGCCACTGGGCTTATAAAAGAACATTCCTTTGACTCTGCTTGATAAATTCCCCATTGCCCAAGAGTGCTTACGTACTTTCTATTGAAATCAATAAATCCTTGATCATCAAACTGCTTCGGAGACCTGAGTTCACAATGCGCAAATGCCGTTAACGGACGACCTATTTTTTTCAAATGATTTGCGATACAAATGAATGCGTCATCTATAGGAGTTAAAGATCTAAATCTAGCCTGTACCAATTGAAAACCTGGTTCAGCAGCAATGCCAGCAGAATATTGAAATACACTGGGAAGATAGCGATATCCACCCTCTTTAAACACAGCCATGGAATACATAATTACCCCGTTAGTCAGACTGCATTTTTGTAGATTTCACAATTCGCTCGTATTTTAGGATTTCAGATTGAATATGATCTTGGAACTTAGCAGGGCTACCGCCAATAATTTCAATCCCCCTGTCACCAAAGTTCTTTTTCACAGCGGGATCCTGCAAAGCCTTGTTAATAGCTAGATTCATTTTATCCAAGGCATCCTTTGTCATACTACTTGGCGCAACAATGCCGTACCAGGAGTCTGTCTCAAATGTAGGAAATCCTTGTTCGGCAATAGTGGGGATTTCAGGGGCAAGAGGTGCTCGAGTTAAATAGGTAGTGCCGATTGCCTTAATTTTCCCAGATTTAATATATGGCAAGAAATCCGGTAAGTTTCCAAACATCAAATCTACGTTACCTGCAATCAGATCAGTTAATGCTGGACCTTGCCCACGATAAGGAATATGCACTACATAAATTCCGGCCATGGATTTCAGCATCTCGCCTGCAAAATGCGCTGTTGTGCCATTACCAAATGAAGCGTAAGAAAGTTTTCCTGGATTTTTCTTTGCGTAATCAATCAGCTCTTTTAAATTATTCACAGGCAAACTTGACTTCACGGCCAAGACATTCGCTGTACGCGCCATCAAAACAACTGGCTGCAAATCTTTTGTAGTGTTATAGGGTAAGGTTTTAATCAAAGATTGATTTACTGTAAAACTGTTAGCTACGCCTCCAACAGTCAGATTGTCTGTCGCTTTAGCGGTTGCATCCACGCCAATCACTGTGCCTGCACCTGGCTTGTTATCCACGATTACCGGTGAACCCAAAAACTTAGAGACTTCTGGAGTGACCGTTCGAACCACAGAGTCCAATGTACTGGCCCCACCTGGGAAAGGAACAATGACTCTAACAGTTTGACCATTAGGCCAATTCGTCTGTGCTAATGACCCAAAAGAAATGGACCAAAATAACACTGCAACACTACGAAACATTACTCTCTCAATCGTTGTCATAAGTAGCCCTATTGAATAATAGTGAAATGATAAAACTCCGGAAAAATCCTAAAAAATCTTTAAACGTGGCCATACTTTTTTAAAGCATCCGCAAGACTTAAACCATTTGCAATATCGATACGAATATTTTTTTCAATGGCTGTTAATCGCTCTGATTCAATCAAAACAGACTCAACACACTCTACCGGTATCACAATCGCACCATCGTCGTCACACAAAATAAAGTCGCCCGGTCTAACAATGACATTACCGCCATCATGCCCACGCATATAAACAGGTACCTGACTGGCAGTTACCTTCCAGCGTCCGATAGATTGAACTGGAGTGCGATAGCAAGCAAAAACTGGGAACTGATGCTCACCAATCCAACGAACATCTCGTATACCACCATCCAGCAATGCCCCAACCGAACCACGCTCCTTCATGCCGAGGGCAATTAATTCCCCAAAATAACAAATTCCGTTGCCATCCCCACTCCAAACACTAATCTCACCTGAAGAGATCCCTTGGCAAGCAGCCATTTTGTCGGCATCACCCCCCTGTGGATAGGGTGTCATTTGCCCGCGAATCGTATAAGCCCACCCTGCCATTCTTTTTGTTGTATCTGGAAAGGGTGAAAATTGTGAGGAAAGACCTTGTTGAAGAAGGTTCATGTTATCCAGGACGTCAGCAACATTTGAGGTATCAACCTCTAGATAACGAAGGCGTATCTCTTCTTTTTTTGCCGCTGTAAAAGTCATTAATCTTCCTTTATTTTATTTTTAGGTTCCAACTTGGAATGTTGACAACATCTTACGCAGCATGGCAACTACACTTTGTGCAACGATACGTCCAGTTTTTGGATTTTCTGAGGGAATATTTTCCATTTTCATGGAAAACTTTGCAGAATCTGACTCAACTGTAATCGTATGGGTATTTCTTACTACAGTAGGGTCTGCCCAAATTTCTAAATGAGTTTTTTCGGGGCCAACCCCTGCCAGAGCCAGAGCAACCACTACATTAAGGTTTGCAGGAAAACCTTTGGCGGCCTCCCTTGCATTCCCTGAAAATACTTTTAATGGCTCAGTAAGTCCATCTACTGAAATATTATTTTCAATTAAATGGGGGGCACCCTTCAATCCTAAAGGTGGCTTATTAGTAACCATTTTGACTGAAAATATTTCTCCTTCAGCTGCGGCGATCATTGCATCTAAACCAATCAGGGCGCCTGTTGGCACCATAATAGTTCCACCTGTGGTTTTTGCCAGTTCAATTAATTCAGGTTTAAATAGAATTGCGCCAACGGATAGAACTATGGCTTTTTTCTTGGCGCGCAAAAAGGGGGCAATGATATCCCCCAATAATTCTGCGGGTGCACACTCAACCACTACATCAGCCTCTTGCTCCAATTCTGAAATTGTCAGCACCTTAACTGGGTAATCTAAGGTTTTTACAAAGTCTCTTGCCTTGTCTTGATTTTTTGCCGAAACTGCAGTCAATACCACGCCAGGAACTGCTCCACTAGCTAAACTAGTTGCCAATGATTTACCAATCGCCCCTAATCCAGCGATCGCTACACGAAGAGATTTATTTGTTGATTCCATAGCTGTTTCCTAATTTAGCTTTTATGTTTTACTTAGAATACATAATAATTAAAAAATATGTAGGAGGAACAACTACCTACAATAAAAACCGATAGTATTTCAAGAGCTTACGCGGGCTTTTTATTGATACGTGAGTTTTTGTGTCACTAATTTCACAAATCTATATAAATCTTCGCAGTCAAATATCCCAAATACTCCAGTTGAGAGATGGCGGCGAAGGTTGAGTCCAAGATACTGGATATTTTCTTACCCCAACACCAAGTCGACTCCAGATAAAGGCAACTGCAAAAATAATGCTAACACCTAACATTACAGTTATCCCAAGATGAATGAAGCTAGCATGTGCTTGAATCATGATTAATGGATTTGCGCCGGCGGGAGGATGGACGCACCTCATCATCAATAAGAGCCCTATAGTGATAACTAGGGCAATAACGTAGACCCAAAAAGCATCGCCAAACAACTGATAAGCCAATATACCCACCAAGCTACTAATTAGATGTGCGCCAAATACTGCTCTTGGCTGCGCTGCGGGGGCAGTAGTCAGTACAAATAAAAAGAGTGCGGTTCCGCCCAAAGAGGCCAATAGCAGTGGGGAGTTAGCTTGTGTAATCCATAAAGCCAAAGTAATCGCAACAGATGCCCCAATCAAAACCCAAACCAAACGGAACATAAATGTTTTCATAGTTCAATAATAGTCATAAAAATATAGATGCATCTTGATAATCATCAACAAAAAAGCGTATGTCCATCTTAGATTTTGATAGCTGAAAGCCCCTGATGACTTGCACACGACAATCTACAAGTAGCTCATTACTCCAATGGCAGACATATAGATCTATTGCGGTTGCATTAGAAAGTGTGTGGAGATTGCTTACACACTGAGTGGCACAAATAAAAAATGAATTAGAAATATCTCCTTAAGTCCTTGATTTCATTGGTGAACCGATCGGGAGTCGATCCCAGGACCAAAGAATTATGAGAGCAGATATCCAAAGAAAACCTCTAGGATTTCAAGAAATTACGTCGCTTGATTATCGGTGTGTGAGCTTTAGTGTGATTAGATTAACAAGATCATAAGAAACGCTAGCCCACTCTTTGGTTTTCAAAACCAAAGGATTTTTGGAGCAACCATCTAACACTTCGTTGCTCCAAAGACTTTTTTAAGAAATTAAGCATTACTTTAAGTAAAGCTTAAGAGGTTGGCATCCCGGGTTAGGATCGACTAGGGTCGAGAATGCCTAATCTTTTGGGGCGTATTGCATCTCACCATTGCCAAACGACCAGTTTTCTTTATTCACCTCAATCAAATTGATCACAATGTCTTGAGGTCTAACTTTGAGCTTTTCAACTAAACCCTCACAAATAGCTTTGTAGAACTTTTTCTTCAGCTCAGTGGTCCTGCCCTCATTTAAAGTCACTTGGATAAAGATAATCTCTTCCGAATACTCAATACCTAAATAACTTTTAGGCGCAATCAGCTCCTGACTATCGTGCTTAGTAATCACTTGAAACTTGTCATCTTTAGGCACATTAATATGCGTGGTCATTATTTCATAAACAATCTCGCCTACTTGCTGAGCAAAACCTTCTGGATGTTTTTTACTTAAATCGATTCTGACAAATGGCATCTAAATATCTCCTTACATGTTATGTCTTGAGTCGTTCATTGCTGGGAAAGAGATTCTTTCTGGACTCTTCATCTACTTCAGTCTTGAATGTGTACTTGGCCTTAATCGCCTCAACAGCCTGAGCACTTGGCTTGGCATTAATCTCATCTAAAAGGCGCTTCACACTAGGCAACTTTTCCCAGGCACCTTCACCTAGTACAAAAGGAATTACCCTAGCCCAGCCCCAAACAGACATATCCACAATGCTGTATTCACTGAGCATATAGGGCTGTTTAGATAAGCGCTCTTCAATTAATAACCAGTGACGCCATGCTTCAAAGTCATAACGATTGACTGCATATTCTTTTGGCTCTGGAGCAAAGTGTTTAAAGTGAACAGCTTGTCCACAATAAGGACCAATACCAGTCGCAACCAACATAAGCCATGAATACAGCTCGGCATGTGCTTGCGGCGTATTTGCTGGCATGAACTTGCCAATCTTCTCGCCCAAGTAAAGCATGATGGCAGTGCTATCAAACACCTTAATATCGCCATCGACTAAAGCAGGCGTCTTTCCATTGGGATTAATTGCTCTAAATTCTGGTTTATGTTGATCGCCCTTACGGGTATCGGTCACAATAATCTCGTATGGTGTATTGGTCTCTTCTAAATATAGAGCTACTTTTGCTGGATTGGGTGATGGGTGATAGTAGAGCTTAAGCATGTTTTATTCCTAGAAATGATTACTTTTTAATAATACCCACAAATGATAAAAACCACCCGAAGGTGATTTTGGTGTTTCTTGGTGGCACAAGGCAGAATCGACCAGGGCCTAGGATGTCAGATCCTTAATGTACTAATAAGAATGGCTTTTATTATTCATTGGCATTTGACCATTCATCATTTTCTGATGTTGCTTCATCATGTCGCCATGCCCATCTGGATGGCAAAACTCATGATCCGAGTTACCACTCATTTGATGAGCGTTAGTACCTTTATATCCAAGAATACTTGGGTCAAGCATGCCGGCGATCATGGCGATGTGACCAAAGACTAAGAATAAAGCTACACATATCGCATGAATCTTTAACTTGCCCATTTGGTCTAAGGCTTGATTAACTAAACCCAGTTCTTGAAGGGCAATCCAAATCAGCGGCAATCCTGCGATGACATAAGTGCTGACAGCAATTACATCAATCACCGTTCTCCACTCACCTGCCTTTGTAATGGGAATGATGGCGTTAGTCACGATGTAATAAATGATCCCAACAAAGTAAACACCCACAGCAATCCCAGAAAAACGGTTGAGATAGTAAACAGCGCCATCAAACTTACGAGTAAAAAGTAAATAGAGCTCAGTGATAGCTAAGGTTTCAGCCAAAATAATCGGTATGGCCATAAAAATAATTAAATTCCAAGGCTGATTAACAGCCAATAACTCCATGTAATGAGTCATGTTCATTATATTTCTCCAAAATATACATGTGACTAGATGTCACAAATCAAACTAACTTGTAGTACTAAGTTAGCTTAGGCTTTTGGAGGCTTATAGATGAAATTGATCATTGGCTTAAGAACCAATGATGAGCCACTTGAAGGTGGCGCTTGGGCTGAAGCAGCCGATAACTCGGTGCTCAGTATTGAAATCACTACCAAGCCTAAACAGCATTGATAACTATCGCCATGACAGGGCTGATTGGTATTTGTATCGTGAGAATTACTAACCGCTTCATCACAATGATGGGCTGAGTTATCAGTAACAGTAGGCTGATGCTGAGGCTGATGTGCCGATAAATCAACAGGCATCACTGCCGCATGAATCAAGCTGGCAAATAGACTAAAGCAAAGGGCGATACATATCCTTCTCATAGTTCCATTCTATGCACATTTGCTAAATTTGTCGTTCAAAGTGATATTTCTATAATAGGGCAAGCCACTAAGAGGCAATTAATGTGGGCATTATTTCATTAAAAAAGAATTAATTTATAAATATCGATTATATTGAGGGAATCAATAATGTACCTTCAAAAGGGGCAATAATGCATATCTCTAGATATTTTATTTGGATGCTTACTCTAGTTTTAGGCTTTCTATTCATTTTTATTGCGCCCTTACTTGCCATAGTCTTCTTTTTGCTTTTTGCAATTGGTCTTTATGATTATCTCCAGCCACACCATTCAGTCTTAAGAAATTACCCGTTAATTGGTCATCTTCGTTTTTTTTTAGAATATATTCGTCCAGAAATTCGACAATATTTTTTGGAAAATGATGAAGAAGAGATTCCTTTCTCTCGAAACCAGAGAGTTATGGTTTACGCACGTGCTAAGGAACAAAATGATAAGCGTGGATTTGGCTCTATTAAAGCCATGTACGAACAAAATAACGAATGGCTAGGTCACTCAAATAACCCCCAAGTAACTGATCCAAAAACATTTCGCATTAATATTGGAGGGCCAGACTGTAACTCACCATACTCTGCATCAATCTTTAATATTTCTGCAATGAGCTTTGGTGCACTTTCACCCAACGCTATTCGTGCATTAAACAAAGGTGCAAAATTAGGTGGCTTTGCACATGATACTGGGGAGGGTTCAATTTCTTCTTATCACAGAGAGCATGGTGGAGACATTATTTGGGAGATTGGTTCTGGGTATTTTGGCTGTAGAAATACTGATGGATCTTTTTCACTTGAAAAATTTTCAGAGCAAATTTCTAATCCACAAATTAAAATGGTAGAAATTAAATTATCACAAGGGGCTAAGCCAGGGCACGGGGGAGTACTGCCTGCAGCTAAGGTTACTCATGAAATTGCCCAAACAAGAGGCGTCCCGATAGGGGAGGATTGTGTCTCACCAGCTAAGCATTCTGCGTTTACTTCTCCAGTTGAACTTATGCAGTTTATTAAAGTGCTCAGAGATGCGAGCAATGGAAAGCCCATTGGATTTAAGCTATGCATTGGACAGCCTTGGGAATTTTTTGGGATCGCTAAGGCCATGCTCCATACTAATATTTACCCTGACTTTATTGTCGTTGATGGCAGTGAAGGTGGTACCGGCGCAGCCCCAGTTGAATTCACAGACCATGTTGGCCTACCATTGCGAGAAGGTCTAAGATTAGTTCACAATACTTTGGTTGGTATTGGTAAACGTCAACAGATTCGCGTTGGAGCATCTGGAAAAATTATTTCTGGCTATGACATCATCAGGGCAATAGCCATTGGTGCCGATTGGTGTAATTCAGCTCGCGGCTTCATGTTTGCACTTGGATGCATTCAATCTCGAAACTGTCATACCGATCATTGCCCAACTGGAGTTGCAACGCAAGATCTCAATCGTCAACGTGCTTTGGTAGTACCCGATAAAGCAGAGCGAGTTATGCACTTCCACAATCATACAGTTGAATCACTTGCTGAATTAGTTGGCGCTGCTGGAATGAGTCACCCAAAAGAAGTTACGGCTGACCATGTAATGATTAGAAATAGTGACGGTAAAGTAACGCCAATGTCTCTCACTTTACCTACCGTTCAAGAAAATTCTCTAGGTGAAGATGAGCTTAAATCTCATCACGGTATGCCAGAAATATTTGAGCATTACTGGAACAAAGCGGCTATCAATCGCTTCGGCTTAAATTAAATTTAAACTACGCTGGCTAAAAAGACATCACCACCATCTTATCTTGTGCAAAGTCACGCATGGTGTAGGGAATACCTCCTACACCATAGCCAGATTGCCGTCGCCCTGCAAATGGCATCCAGTCGGTCCTAAAAGCAGTATGCTCGTTGATCATTACTGCGGATGCATCAAGTGCTTTAACTGCCTGGAAGGCAAAATCAAAATTATTTGTAAATACAGAAGATTGAAATGCAAACGGTAAGCTATTAGCCATATCAAATACTTCTTCTATCTTTTCATAGGAATATACACATATAGCTGGGCCAAAGATTTCTTGCCGTGATACCTTAGAATTGGCATGAGGATTTAATAAGACAGTTGGCTCGTAACATGTCTTACTTAATCTTGTTCCGCCACAGATTATCTGGGCACCCTCGCTTTTTGCTTCCTCAATCCAACTAGCTACCCGATCAACTTCACGCGGACGAATCAAGGGACCGCATGCTGTTTCTTCTTTAATAGCGTTATCAACAATCAAAAGAGATGCCTGATTAGCAATTTGCTGAGCGATATCTTGAGCAATCAGATGGGGGACAAAAACACGCTGTACAGATACGCATACCTGTCCCGAATGATAAAAACCGCCTTTAACAAGCTTGGGGATCATTTGCGAGATATCTGCATTACTACCAACAATCACAGGTGCACAGCCACCATGCTCTAAGGCACACCGTGTACCTGCAGCAATTCTAGAACGCAACATCCAGCCTACTTTAGCCGAGCCAATAAAGCTTAAAAAAGCAATGCGAGGGTCAGATACCAATTTTTCAGCAACATCCAGATCACAAGGAATAAAACGGCACCACTCTTTTGGCAAACCAGCTTCGTACAGCAGATTGACAAAAACCTCGCAAGACAGCGGTGTATCATCGGCGGGCTTTACCAATACAGGACAGCCTACTGCGACAGCGGGAGCAACCTGATGAACAATCAAATTTAGCGGATGATTAAAGGCCGAAATTGCTAAAACAACTCCAATTGGTTCGCGCATAGTAAAGGCTAACTTATTAGCTGAGGCAGTATTTAATCCCATTGGAATTTCTTCGCCACCACCATGCGATAACTCTTTGATGCAGATTTCAACCCCATCAATGGCACGTGTCACTTCCACACGTGCATCGATCAAAGGTTTACCACCTTCATTGGCGATTAAAAAAGCGAGCTGCTCTTTTCTAGCGCTCATTAAACGAGCTACTTTTTTTAAAATTCTAACTCGTTCGTCTGTCGGTAACCAAGCTTTACGATTGCGAAATAATTTTTCTGCGATACTTAAGTACTGATCCGCCTGCTCCCAGTCGCACAATAAAACAGAGCCAATTACACTTAAATCGAATGGGTTAACTACCTCTAATGATTTCATATTCTCCCTAGATAGATTAAGCGCTAGATCCAACTCGATGATTCTTTCTTAATTCATCAATTAAGAGACGCTTATTATCTGAGTAATCAATCGGCACATCAATCAAATGCACACCACCAGTCTTAAATGCCTGCTGAATGGTTACCTTAAGATCTTGAGCGCTACTGAGTCGATGTCCTGATGCTCCATAGCATTTAGCATATTCAACAAAATCAGGATTACCAAATTTTAGACCCCAATCATCAAATCCGGCTCCGCCCTGCTTCCAGCGAATCATTCCATAAGACCCATCATTTAATACTAAAACCACAATATTCAACTTGAGGCGCACGCATGTTTCGAGCTCTTGACTATTCATCATAAAGCCGCCATCCCCACATATAGCCATAACTTTACGCTGTGGGTATAAGAGAGAAGCCATCATTGCAGAAGGTAGGCCAGCCCCCATGGTGGCTAATGCGTTATCTAAAAGTATTGTGTTTGGCTGATATGCCGGATAATTTCTAGCAAACCAAATTTTGTAAACTCCATTATCTAAAGCGATAATGTCCTCATCACCCATCGCACTACGCACGTCAGCTACTAGACGTTGCGGCAAAATTGGAAAACGGTTATCAGTAGAACCTTCATGAGTTTTTTCCCTAACATGTGCTTGAACCTGATGGAAAAATGTTAGGTCATGCGCTGGTGAATCTGTTAGCTTTTTCATCAACAATTGAACTGACAAAGAAAGGTCTCCAACTATCTCCACTTGGGGGAAGTAGACTTGATCTACCTGTGCCGCTTTATAATTCATGTGAATTACTGTTTGTCCTGATTCCTCCATAAAGAAAGGGGGTTTTTCAACTACATCATGACCAATATTAATAATTAAATCTGCATGATGGATATATTGATGCAAATAGTCATCATCCGATAAGGCCGCAGTTCCTAAAAATAATTCAGAGTTTTCGTCTACTACGCCCTTACCCATTTGAGTTGTAAAAAATGGGATTTGGATCGTATTAATAAAATCAGACAATGCCTCTCGTGCATGTAAGCGATTAGCTCCGGCACCGAGCAAAATAATAGGAAATTTGGCCTTCTTAATTAAATTTGCAGCTCGCTCGACCACAACTTCGGAAGCAACTGCATAATGCCTTGGATGCGGCTTAATCAGGTGGGCATCACATGTCTCGGCTGCAATATCTTCTGGTAGCTCCAATAACACTGCTCCGGGGCGCTCTTCTTCAGCAATACGAAAGGCCTCACGTACAAGCGATGGAATAGTATTCCCGTTCACAATTTGTTTAGATAACTTACAAATCGGTTTGAATAAGTTAACAACATCAATAATTTGAAACTGTCCTTGCTTGGACTTTTTAATTGGTTTTTGGCCAGTAATCATGAGCAAAGGAAAGGCGCCTAGGTGCGCATAAGCTGCTGGGGTAGCAAAGTTTGTCGCGCCAGGACCTAGGGTAGCCATGCATACACCTGTCTTGCCGGTGAGCCTACCGTAAGTTGCAGCCATAAACCCAGCGCCTTGCTCATGCCTTGTCAAGATCAATTGAATAGGTGAATCTTTAAGTGAATTGAGTAAATCTAAATTTTCCTCACCCGGAACAGCAAAGATATATTGAACGCCTTCATTTTCTAAAGCCTTAATAAATAAATCGGATGCCTTCATATTTTCTCTTTCAGGAGATATTGAATTTAATTGAGATGCGCCCAACTGCCTATAAATAAGTTCTTCAAGAATAATAAAATTATTTCAGTTATTACAATGTCTGCGAATTCAGAACCAAATATTCAATCACGACCCCATTAAAAACTGGGATAAAGAACTGTGTATCAATAGTAAATCATTGCGACACTCAACATAAATTTTTATTCACCACTATATGCCTGTTGGGCATGGATGAGCACCAATATCTTCTGTCTAGCTTGATTTGAAGGCCAAATAACTCTTGGTAGCCGATTCTGACGCTAATGCCGAATTTAAATTCCTCTGACCTGCTTTGCAGTAATGCTAACTTAAGCCTGCATATAACCATATCTTAAGTTTGTTCTTCCATCACCATACTGGTCATAATTCACTTTTGCTAAAGCAACCTTATCAGTCATTAAAGCTGCTCGTTGTGCAGCAGTAAAATCATAGAGCCGTGCAGAATTTTCACCGAAGATCGCCCGCTTCACTGGCCCATCTGCAGGCCCCAGGGGATTAAAACCATATTTTTTCTGCATATCCTCAGGAATTTCTAATCTACGCAAGGCCTCTATTTGCCACTGGGGTGATCCAGTCCAAATGGCATCAGTCCCCCAAACAACGTGATCCGCCCCCAAACCTTGAATTAGCTGACCCAACATCGCAGCACATAACCTTGGCTCAGCAATAGTACTTTGAGCAAAAATTTGACCTAAATCACCGTAGACATTCGTGACACCCGTTTTTTGTGGGATCTGAGCTAAATCTGTTACCCAATCAATGCGACCTGATTGTCTAAATTGCTCCCAACCTATATCCCAGGTTCCGCCTGTATAACGAAAAGCGGAATGGTAAATAACAAAATTCAACTGAGGCCAATCTTTAGCAGCTTTCGCAACATCATCTACTTTCGCATAAGCTAATAAGTGAGGATATTGCTGTGTGATAGATGGTGGATATAGACCCTTATGAACACAGACGTTCGCTAAACTTGGCTTAGCTTTACTCCATTTTGCTAACTTTTCATAAAATGGATAAAGTAATTTTTCATCATCAAGACGCCAAGGATGCTTTGAAAGTTGCTTATTTGTGTTATCGCCAATGGTGTAACCCTTAAAGGAATCTGGCTTTAAATTTTCATGATCCGCTTCGGCCTTTTCCAACCAACCCGGCATTCCCGGCATAAAAATTGCGTGTGAGAACATTCTTTTGGTACCGGATTCTTGATTGACCGATTGACGAGCCTGCGCCTTCATTGCATTAGTTAAAAACCAATCTCGAGGATCCTCGGATCCAGAGCCAGAAATCAATGCCACTTTAGTATCGCTATCTAAGTAAACCTCTTTAAAGTAATTGGCAAATTTCAAGTCATCCAAGGTTTGTGGCTTGCCTACTAAAGCAGGATTCCATGAGGCTTTACCTACCGCCTCACGGGATCTCACAAAGCCCTCTAACCTAGTATCGTCACGCAGGAAATGGGTGTGCATATCCATGATGAACTGATCTTTTAATACGGCAGCCCGTTCATTGGCCAGTTCTGGAGTTGCGGCCTCTGCGTGACTAACCCTATATAGTGGGCCAAAAGTGTCATTCATTGCAATAAAAGCTGCTGCCATCCCTGCGGCGCTTTGAAAAAATCGGCGGCGAGGTATCCCTTGGTGCTTAGCAAGTGTTGTACCAATCCCCTTTATACGACTCTCAAATTCTTTTTGCTTAGGAGTCTGGATTCCAGGCAAAAACTCGTCGCTTGAAATTGCCTGGGTAGGTATTGGTGAACGAAAGTGCGCTTTTTCTGCTGGAATTAATTTTGCAATCTCATCAGGGCTCATCATCGCTTAAGCCTTCTTTAGTTAAATTATAGTAATACACATTGATATTTTTTAATTAAGTAAAACTATTATTCACTGTTATTTAATATTTTGCTTAAATAATAAAGGCTATTACATGTGGTCGGGCACTACTTAAAGTAATGCTTAATAGATTGGTATCGCGTGAATTATTTGCGCTTATTAACCGCAAACAAGCATGCCATCAGCGGGATAACTAAAACCAATGCCTTAGATGGGCGACCCTTCAATATTGCACTCAATCATTTATGTCGCTGTATTGCTAATGTTAATTTGGCCACAAGCATGGCAACCGGCATTATTCAGGCTGAACACTCGATTAAGATCGAGCCCCACATGGATCTAGATTATATGGGTGAAGCATTCCTACATATGGGACAACCCCCTCTTAAAAGCAACATTCTATTTATGAGCATCATGATCACGAACACGCCTTTTATAAGTAAGGGTTAATTACCTGGGTTACCCACAACTTCCTAAGTGTCCGCATTGGGTGCAGTAGTCGCAGCCATCCTTGCGGATCACAGCATGTGCACCACATTCAACACATTTCTTGCCGACCATTACTGGCGGAGTAGATGCCCCACGAATAGGCGCTTCCGAGAGATCATTCGTAGCACCGCCATTACGCCGCTTAATAATATTTTGAATGGCATAACCAATTGCAGCGACTTCGGAGTCGTGCCATAAAGGCATTCGCGTGCCATCAATTTTCTCAAAAGTACCGAGTCGGACCGCACCTCTATCCCAAGCAACTTTTCGCATATCACTTAAAGCACGTTCTAAAAATCCACCGCGTGCAGCCAGTGAAAGCAAGCGCATGCTTGAAGTAATCCATTGTTGTGATTCGCCATTTTGACCAACTGGCATAAAAAATTCAATGGCACGCTCAATCGAGCCGCCAGCTTGACTCTTCAAGGGGATCGCAATAAAGGATACTACTAGATACAAAGTCTTATGCCCCTCTTGTGTCCAGTACTCAATTTTTTCAGCGACAGCAGGTAAGATGCCCTTGGGGCGACTTTCCACAACAACTCTCATGGGATCTGCAACATCATCACTGGGTGATGAAGAGTCATCCTTGCTAGGACCAAGATCCAATACAGATCCCAAAATACTATTCGGGCGGTAAGTGGCTAAACCCTTCAGGTTTGCACGCCATGCCTGGGTATAAAGACTCTTAAAGTCATCGTAAGGATAGTTCACTGGCACGTTGACGGTTTTAGAGATGGCGGTATCAATAAAAGGTTGTACGGCTTGCATCATGGCGATGTGATCGGTAGCCGACATTTCTAATGCGGAAATAAAATACTTGGGTAGATTTTCTACATCACCACCCAAATCTCGATACATGCGCCACGCATGATCCTCAACAGCATATTCAGTTGTACTTCCGTCAGCCTCACGCTTTTTACGACGATAGACCCATGAGAATGCTGGTTCAATCCCATTAGAAGCATTATCAGCAAATGCCAAACTCACAGTACCCGTTGGTGCGATCGATAGTAAGTGGCTATTGCGTATACCAAACTGACGAATATCATTTTTTAGCTTGTCATCTAGTCGACAAACAAAACTATCACTGCCAAGATATTTTTCAACATCTAGACTTGGAAATGATCCCTTCTCTTTTGCTAATTCAACTGATGCCTCATATGCTGCATCACGCATGACACGAGCAATCTTGGCAGCCACAATGCGCGCACCTTCTTCGTTGTATGGTAACTTCAGCATTACTAGAGCATCACCAAGACCAGTAAAGCCAACACCAATGCGGCGTTTAATCCTAGCTTCTTCAGCTTGCTCAGGTAAGGGCCAATAAGTAGCGTCTAAAACGTTATCAAGCATTCGCACCTGAATCTTCACGACTGAGATGAATGCCTCAAAATCAAAGCTCGGTTCGCCAGCAAAGCCAAAAGGATTTTTAATAAAACGCGGTAATATTACAGGGCCTAAGTCACAACAACCATATGGTGGTAAAGGTTGTTCGCCACATGGATTTGTAGCGGAAATGCTTTCACAATAATTTAAGTTGTTATCGCGGTTGATATTATCTAAAAATAAAATTCCAGGTTCTGCAAAATCGTAGGCAGACTTCATGACTGCCTCCCAGATTTCTTTTGCCTCTACTTTGCGATAGACCCATAGTCCACTTGCTATTTGATATGCACCTTCAGCAATCGCATTTTTAGCTGGCTTCGCCTTATGAATTAATTCCCATGATTGATTACCTTCTACCGCTTTCATAAATGCACTAGATACACCAACTGAAACATTGAAGTTATTCCAACGTCCAGTTGCTCTCTTTGCAGTAATGAACTCAAAAATATCGGGATGGTCAATTCGTAAAACACCCATCTGTGCACCACGCCTTGCTCCAGCACTCTCCACTGTCGAGCAGGACATATCAAAAACATTAATATAACTGCAAGGCCCCGAAGCAATCGAGGCCGTTCCTTTCACTTCGGCACCTTTGGGGCGAATGCGTGAGAAGTCATATCCCACACCACCACCACGACGCATCGTCTCGGCAGCCTGCTTTAGGGCCTCATAGATTCCTGGAAAACCTTCGGCATCAAAGCCTTGGATACAGTCCCCCACAGGCTGCACAAAGCAATTGATCAGCGTCGCCTGTATATTTGTGCCGGCCGCACTCATAATGCGGCCCGCGCCAATCGCACCATTGCGCAAATTCTCTAAAAAGAGTTTCTCAATATCGGCACGAATAGAGAGATCTTCAACATCTGACAGGCCTTTAGCAACACGTTGAAAAATTTGATCGGGCTCATACTCACCATCTTTGGCATATTTTTCAATGAGTACATCAGTGCTAATTGGTTGGATTGACATACGTTACGGGCTCCAAAGATTTTTTATTAACTCGGAAGCGGATTTAATTTGACTGCCAGATGGCGCGCTCTGTGACTTATAAAATTCCACTATCAGAGCATGATGAAGGCAGTCCTTATCAACGCTTTTGATACAAATCAAGAAAGCATTTGATATTTTTTAAGGCTGTATTGGAACCTTGAATTCCAGTCAAAAAAAGCGCTTAAGAATCAATACTTAGCGAAAAGAGGCATGTAAACTGGTAATAACACCAAGGTACTGACAAAAGGCCTGAGTTACGCCTATTCAGAGTCGCATTTATGAAAAGGTGATTGCTTCTGTTAGTTACTAAAACAATCCTACCTATAATGTTAAAAAACACCGTTCGTTACTTAAATTAACGCTCAAATGACAAAACCCTCACCATTTTTAGTGACAGCTTACTTTTCTGGTGGCCCAAGATGAATTGAACTTTACGCTTCCATTACTTTTTCTCTTTGAGAGGGTCAAAATTGAGGATGAATCTTTATTTATGCCATTCCCTGTCCACCATTCACATCTAAGGTTGCGCCCGTTATAAATCCAGCATCATCTGAAGCAAAAAAAGCAACTACTCCTGATATATCTTCCGCAACAGCGTGTCTTCGTAACGGAATCTCAAGTAGTACTTTTGCTCGTTCATCTGGGGTTCTTCGTGATTCCCAAA
>CANISN010000009.1 GCA_947470165.1 Burkholderiaceae bacterium
CAAGGGTAAGGATTTGGGTCGCTATCGCGCATTGATCGAGAAATTAGGTCTCCGTAAGTAATTCTTATCGGTATTGCAATGCCATCTATCTTAGGGTTGTTTCGTAACGGAACCGGTCTTAAGCAGATGGCATGTTTTTTGGGCGCTTCAAGATTATTTGTGTAGGGGATCGTGTCATTCCAATGAGTTTCTGAGTTTGTTAATTCAGTGCCTCCCTGGAATGGCATCCCTTGTAATCTTTAAACGCTCCAGTGTTGTCGTGACACTGCTTTATCCCACGACAAGCGTGAAATCCATGTGGCTTTTGCGTGAACAATTTGGAGAAGATCAGAATGACTATGTTTAAAAAAGCAGTAAAGACGTTTCAATGGGGCAGTCATCAGGTAGTAATGGAAACAGGCGAGATTGCTCGTCAATCTGGCGGTGCTGTCATCGTGAATATCGATGACACAGTAGTGATGGGTACGGTAGTGGCTTCTAAGTCAGCTAAGCCTGGCCAATCATTTTTCCCATTGACTGTTGATTACCTCGAAAAAACTTACGCTGCAGGAAAAATTCCTGGCGGCTTCTTCCGTCGTGAAGGTCGTCCATCAGAAGGCGAGACATTGATCTCCCGTTTGATCGATCGCCCATTACGTCCATTATTCCCAGAAGGCTTCTTAAACGAAGTTCAGGTTGTGATTCATGTTTTGTCTATCAATCCTGATGTTCCTTCCGATATTCCAGCTTTGATTGCGGCCTCTGCTGCATTGGCAGTTTCAGGTATTCCATTTGCTGGTCCCGTTGGCGCAGCACGCGTTGGTTACGCTAATGGTCAATACCTTTTGAACCCAACTCGTACAGAGCAAGCCACTAGTGAGATGGATTTGATTGTTGCTGGGACACAAGCTGCTGTATTGATGGTTGAGTCAGAAGCCAATCAGTTATCCGAAGAAATCATGTTGGGCGCGGTTGTATATGGTCACGACCAAATGCAAACTGCGATCAACGCAATTAACGAATTAGTAACCGAAGCTGGTAAGCCAGAGTGGGATTGGACTGCTGCTCCTAAAGATGGGCCATTTATTGCTAAGGTAACTGCATTGGCTGAAGCGCCATTGCGTGAGGCTTATCAGATTCGTCAAAAAGGCGCTCGTTCAGACAAGCTTAAAGAGATCTCGAAAACGGTATTGGCTAAGTTAGCTGAAGAGGGTGATGTTGATGCGGTTGCTGTGAGCGATATCATGTTTGAAATCGAAGCAAAGATTGTTCGTAGCCAGATTTTGAACGGTGAGCCACGTATTGATGGTCGCGACACACGTACTGTTCGTCCTATTGAAATTCGTAATGGCGTATTGCCACGCACACACGGTTCTGCATTATTCACCCGTGGTGAAACACAAGCACTCGTAGTGGCTACTCTAGGTACTGCACGTGATGAGCAGATCATCGATGCGCTCGAAGGTGAGTACCGTGATCGCTTTATGTTCCACTACAACATGCCTCCGTTTGCTACTGGTGAAACTGGACGCGTAGGTAGCCCTAAGCGTCGTGAAATTGGTCACGGTCGTTTGGCTAAGCGCGCATTAATTCCGGTATTGCCAAGTGCAGAAGATTTTGCATACAGCATTCGTGTGGTTTCAGAGATTACTGAATCTAATGGTTCTTCATCCATGGCTTCTGTTTGCGGTGGCTGTTTGGCAATGATGGACGCCGGTGTTCCAGTGAAAGCGCACGTTGCTGGTGTAGCTATGGGCTTGATTTTGGATGGTAACCGCTTCGCAGTGTTGACTGATATCTTGGGTGATGAAGATCACTTAGGCGATATGGACTTCAAAGTAGCGGGTACTGCTAACGGTATTACCGCTTTGCAAATGGACATTAAGGTTCAAGGTATTACTAAAGAAATTATGCAAGTTGCTTTAGCGCAAGCTAAAGAAGGTCGTTTGCATATCTTGAGCAAGATGCAAGAGGCAATGGGTTCAGTTCGTACAGAGTTATCTGCACATGCTCCACGCATGGTTTCTTTCAAGATTCATCCAGATAAGATTCGTGAAGTCATCGGTAAGGGCGGTGCAACTATCCAAGCATTGACCAAGGAAACTGGTTGCAGCATCGACATTAAAGATGACGGTACTGTAACAATCGCCTCTACTAGCGCCGAAGGCATGGCTGAAGCCAAAGCCCGCATCGAGGGTATTACTGCTGAAGCTGAAGTAGGAAAGATCTACGAGGGTCCAGTTGTGAAGTTGCTTGAGTTTGGTGCTCTGGTAAACATTCTTCCAGGTAAAGATGGCCTCTTGCATATCTCAGAAATTTCTAATGAGCGTGTAAAAGAGGTGAAAGACTACTTACAAGAAGGCCAAGTAGTGCGTGTGAAGTTGCTTGCTGCTGATGAGCGTGGTCGTTTGCGTTTATCTCTTAAAGCTGCAATGGCTGACGAGGGCGGCACGATTGCTCCTTTAGCTAGTGCATCTGCAGATGCTGAAGCTGCTCCAGCATCCGGTGAGACTGCTTAAGTTATCCATTAAGTCACTTAGATAGCGACCAGAGTTTATATGCGCGTAACGGAAATCAAAGAATTTGGCGCACCAGAAATGTTGGTGTCTGCCACTCGTCCTGATCCAGTGGCTCCGGCTGTTGGAACGGGCGAGATTCTGATCAAGGTGATTGCTGCTGGGATTAATCGCCCAGACGTATTACAACGCAAAGGCCATTACCCAGTTCCAGCGGGTGCATCTGATATTCCTGGTCTTGAAGTTGCTGGTGAAATTATCGGTGGTGACTTAGCGCACGCTGATAATCTCTTCGGTCTTAAAGTTGGTGATAAAGTTTGTGCGCTTGTGCAAGGTGGTGGTTACGCAGAATTGTGTATCGCTCCCATTGCACAATGTTTGCCTTATCCAAAAGGTTTTACTGATCAAGAAGCAGCAGCATTGCCAGAAACTTTTTACACCGTATGGAGCAATGTTTTCATGCGTGGTGCGCTGTCTGAAGGCGAAACTTTATTAGTACAAGGTGGCTCGAGTGGAATTGGTGTAACGGCTATCTTAATTGCCAAAGCTTTGGGTCATAAAGTATTTGTGACTGCAGGAACAGATGAGAAGTGTGCCGCCTGCGTAGCCTTAGGCGCCGATTTGGCAATCAATTACAAGACACAAGATTTTGTAGAAGAAGTAAAGCAGGTAACCGATGGCCAAGGTGTCAATGTCATTCTTGATATGGTTACTGGCAGCTATGTGCAAAAAGAAATCGATTGTTTAGCTGATGACGGCCGCATCGTCATTATTGCGATTCAGGGCGGATCAAAAGCAGAAGTGAGTACCAATCAAATTCTGCGTCGGCGTTTAACGATTACTGGATCAACCCTTCGTCCACGCCCAGTTTCTTTTAAGAAGCAAATCACCAAGCAGCTTTTTGACAATGTGTGGCCCTTACTCAATGCCGGTAAGTTAAAGCCCGTGATATACAAAACATTTACCTTAGATCAAGCGGCAGATGCCCATCGATTGATGGAGTCTTCTGAGCACATTGGCAAGATTGTTCTAACTGTTTAAGTATTGAAATAGATTTCATGCGTCCACTCACGGTTATCGGCAATTGGAAAATGAATGGCAGTCTTGCAAGCAATGCAGACTGGATCAAGACTGTTTGCCGTGGCATGGAGCAGGGTATGCCTGCAGGTCGTAAGTATGCAGTTTGTGTTCCCGCTCCTTATTTGGCTCAATGTGGTGAATTAATTCGCGATTGTTCTTTAGCTTTTTTAAGTATGGGCGCACAAGATGTATCTGCTTTTGTGTCCGGAGCTTATACGGGTGAGATAGCAGCCTCTATGCTCAAAGAGCTAGCCTGCTCTTACGTGATTGTTGGACACTCAGAGCGTCGTCAATATCACCAGGAAGTTGATGAGCAAGTCGCTGAGAAAGCCCTTCAAGCTCTTGATAATGGTATGACTCCAGTGATTTGTGTTGGTGAGTCTACTGATGAGCGCAATTCAGGTCGCGAGGTAGAGGTCGTCAGAGGACAAATTTCAAAGCAGGTGGCGATATTGCAAGATCGCTTAGCCGACTGCTTGATTGCTTATGAGCCTATTTGGGCTATTGGCACAGGTAAGGTCGCTAGCGCCCAGCTTGCCCAGGATATGCATCGCGCAATTCGTTTGCAGTTGGCTGAGTTTGATGAAGATGTAGCTTCCCATGTGGGAATTTTGTATGGTGGCAGCGTTAAGTCTGACAATGCCGTTGAATTATTTGCAATGCCAGATATTGATGGTGGATTGATTGGGGGTGCTTCATTGAGCCCACAGGACTTTCTTGCTATTTGTCAGGCCTAGTTTTTTATTAGGAGATAAGCCATGGAATGGTTTAAGACTTTATTGATCGTTTTGCAGGTTATTTCAGCTCTAGCTGTGATCTTGCTCGTATTACTTCAGCAGGGTAAGGGTGCCGATATGGGTGCTGCGTTTGGCTCTGGCTCTTCAGGCAGCCTTTTCGGCGCCAGTGGTTCCGCTAATTTCTTATCGCACACTACGGCTGTTTTTGCGGGGATCTTTTTTATTTGTACTTTAGGTATTGCTTGGATTGGCAATAAGAAGGAAGTTAGCCCTGGTATTTTGTCTGGCACTGTGGCTCCGGCTGTTACTCCAGTAGCTGAACCAGTTGCCCCAGTTCAGGATCCAACTAAGCCAGCAGTACCAAAGTAAAAATTGAAGTTTTAGCAGTCTCTACCCTTATTTTCAGGATAGTTTAGTGGTGCAATGCAGTAGAATTGACAGGTTTTGAAACATGCCGACGTGGTGAAATTGGTAGACACGCTATCTTGAGGGGGTAGTGGCTTAGGCTGTGCGAGTTCGAGTCTCGCCGTCGGCACCAAATTGTTGAATTTGTAGGGTTATATGCTGTAAATCAAGGCTTTATGCGTTGGAATAATTGATAATTTGTAGCTTATTAGGATTTACCGGACGAACGACTCAGGCCCATTTTGAATCTCGCTAATTACTTTCCCGTTCTGCTTTTTATCCTCGTAGGTATTGGGGTGGGTTTAGTACCCATGTTCCTCGGAAAAGTCTTGGCTCCCTCTAAGCCAGATGCTGAAAAACTGTCGCCATACGAGTGTGGTTTTGAGGCTTTCGAAGATGCGCGTATGAAATTCGACGTGCGTTATTACCTCATCGCCATTCTATTTATCTTATTTGACTTAGAGACTGCATTCCTGTTCCCGTGGGGAGTAGCTTTACGTGACATTGGTTGGTTCGGCTACGCCTCTATGGTTGTTTTCCTTTTGGAATTCATCGTGGGCTTCGTATATATCTGGAAAAAGGGCGCTCTCGACTGGGAGTGATCGATATGGCATTAGAAGGCGTTCTCAAAGAAGGATTTGTTACCACTACTGCAGATCAGTTAATTAACTGGACTCGGAATGGTTCTTTATGGCCAATGACTTTTGGTCTCGCTTGCTGCGCTGTAGAAATGATGCACGCAGGGGCATCTCGTTATGACTTGGATCGTTTTGGTGTTGTGTTCCGCCCATCGCCTCGTCAATCAGATTTGATGATTGTTGCTGGTACCTTGTGTAACAAGATGGCTCCAGCGCTGCGCAAGGTTTATGACCAGATGCCAGAGCCACGTTGGGTAATCTCCATGGGTTCCTGTGCCAATGGCGGCGGTTATTACCATAACTCGTATTCAGTAGTTCGTGGCTGTGACCGCATCGTGCCGGTAGATATTTATGTTCCTGGTTGCCCCCCAACGGCAGAAGCCTTGATCTATGGAATTATTCAACTGCAATCCAAGATCGCTCGGACCAGCACGATTGCACGGAAGGCTTAACTCATGTCAGATCGTTTAGTACAACTTGCAGCCAATCTAGATAAAGTTTTAGGCAAGCGTGCTCAGTCCATTGAAACCGCTTTGGGTGAAGTAACCATTGTTTTGAACGCAGATACTTATCTTGAATCCGCTGTGCTATTGCGTGATGATCCTTCATTGGCTTTCGAGCAATTGATTGATTTATGTGGCGTGGATTATCAAGATTTCCGAGATGGTGCTTGGGCTGGCCAACGCTTTGCGGCGGTAACACATCTCCTGTCTTTGGCGCACAACTGGAGATTGCGTGTGCGTGTATTTGCACCAGAAGACTCTTATCCAGTGGTGGCTTCACTGACGCCGGTTTGGGCTGTGGCTAATTGGTTTGAGCGAGAAGCTTTTGACCTGTACGGTATTTTATTTGATGGTCATGATGACTTACGTCGCATCTTGACTGATTATGGTTTTATCGGCCATCCATTTAGAAAAGACTTCCCAATCTCTGGCAATGTTGAAATGCGTTATGACCCAGAGTTAAAGCGTGTGGTGTATCAGCCGGTCACGATTGAAGCGCGTGAGATTACGCCACGAATTGTGCGCGAAGAGCAGTATGGTGGTCCGGTCTAAGTCATGGCGCAAATTAAAAACTACACCCTCAATTTTGGTCCTCAGCACCCTGCGGCACACGGCGTTTTACGTCTAGTACTAGAGTTAGATGGCGAGGTCATCCAACGTGCTGATCCACATATTGGTTTATTGCATCGCGCTACAGAGAAATTAGCAGAGACCCGTACATGGATTCAGAACGTTCCTTATATGGATCGCTTGGATTATGTATCGATGATGGTCAATGAGCATGCTTATGTGATGGCAATTGAAAAATTACTACAAGTAGATGTACCCATGCGCGCACAATATATTCGTGTCATGTTTGACGAGTTAACGCGTTTACTCAACCACCTTTTGTGGATTGGCTGTCATGGTCTAGACGTCGGTGCTATGGCAGTATTCTTGTATGCCTTCCGCGATCGTGAAGATATTTTCGATATGTACGAGGCGGTATCAGGCGCGCGCATGCATGCTGCTTACTACCGTCCAGGCGGAGTGTATCGAGATCTGCCAACGCAAATGGCGCAGTACTCCCAATCAAAAATTCGTAGTACCTCTGCAGTCAAGCGTTTAAATGAAAACCGTAGCGGCACTTTGCTAGATTTTATTGAGCAGTTTTCAAATGGTTTCGATGCGAATGTAGATGAGTACAGCAATCTCTTGACGGATAACCGTATTTGGAAGCAACGTTTGGTAGGAATTGGCGTCGTTACTCCTGAGCGCGCTCTGCAGCTCGGCTTTACTGGTCCAATGTTGCGCGGCTCTGGCATTGAGTGGGACTTGCGTAAAAAGCAGCCTTATGAAATTTATGACAAACTCGACTTTGATATACCAGTGGGCGTGAATGGCGACTCATACGATCGTTATTTAGTACGCA
This sequence comes from Burkholderiaceae bacterium, assembly GCA_947470165.1. GTDB lineage: Bacteria > Pseudomonadota > Gammaproteobacteria > Burkholderiales > Burkholderiaceae > Polynucleobacter. Next base: position 7,270 of record CANISN010000009.1, read on the forward strand.
TGGAGGAGATGCGTCAATCCAATCGCATCATCAAGCAATGCGTAGCATGGCTCAAGGCAAATGATGGCCCCGTCATGAGTGATAACCATAAAGTATCTCCACCGAAGCGTGTAGATATGAAGACTCATATGGAAGAACTGATTCATCACTTCAAACTCTTTACCGAAGGCATGCATGTTCCGAATGGTGAGGCTTACTCTGCTGTTGAGCATCCAAAAGGTGAGTTTGGTATTTACTTAATTTCAGATGGGGCTAATAAGCCATATCGCATGAAGATTCGTGCGCCAGGATTTGTACATCTCTCTGCAATGGATGAGATGTCACGTGGCCACATGCTGGCTGATGCCGTAACTATTATTGGTACCCAAGATATTGTGTTCGGAGAGATTGACCGCTAATACAGTGCGCCAAGGATGAATTCATGACAACAATACTTCAACTATCCGATAAGACTCTTGCAGAAATTGCACGCAATGTCGCGAAGTATCCTGTAGAGCAAAAGCAATCTGCTGTGATGGCTGCTTTAATTGCTGCTCAAACAGAGGTGGGCTGGGTTTCACCAGAGGTAATCGCCACTGTTGCGCAAATTCTAGAAATGCCAATGATTGCTGTTGATGAGGTTGCCACTTTCTACAATATGTATAACACCAAGCAGATTGGTAAATACAAATTGGTGATTTGTACAAATTTACCTTGCCAACTCACTCATGGTGAAACAGCAGCTACTTACCTAAAAGAAACTTTAGGCATTGGCTTTAATGAAACAACTTCTTGCGGCACCTTCACTTTGAAAGAGGGTGAGTGCATGGGTGCATGCGGTGATTCACCAGTAATGCTCGTGAATGATAAGCAGATGTGCAGCTTTATGAGTAAAGAAAAGATTGATGCTCTGTTAGCTAAGCTTCGTGCAGAGGGGAAAGCAGCATGACTAGCTTGCACGATAGACACATTAAGCCTTTGATCCTGGCTGGACTGAATGGTGAGAATTGGCGTTTAAAAGATTACGAAAGTCGCGGTGGATATCAACAGCTGCGCCGTATCATCAATGAAAAAATTGCACCAGATGCGATCATTGCAGAGTTAAAAGCATCATCACTTCGTGGTCGTGGAGGCGCAGGCTTTCCGACGGGATTGAAGTGGAGTTTTATGCCCCGCCAATTCCCAGGGCAAAAATATTTAGTTTGTAATAGCGACGAAGGTGAGCCGGGCACTTTTAAAGATCGCGACATCATGCGTTACAACCCGCATGCCTTAATTGAGGGCATGATTATTGGTGCTTACACTATGGGCATCACCACGGGTTACAACTATATTCACGGTGAGATTTGGGAAGTCTATTCTCGTTTTGAGGAAGCCCTTGAAGAGGCGCGTGCCGCAGGTTACTTGGGCGACATAATTTTAGGTAGCGATTTTAGCTTTCAATTGCATGCTACTCCTGGTTGGGGTGCTTACATTTGCGGTGAAGAGACTGCTCTTTTGGAATCATTAGAGGGCAAAAAAGGCCAACCTCGCTTCAAGCCACCATTCCCAGCGAGCTTTGGCTTGTATGGCAAGCCAACCACGATTAACAATACTGAAACATTTGCTGCTGTGCCATTCATTATGGCAATCGGCGGTCCAGCGTATTTAGAGCTGGGTAAGCCAAATAATGGCGGTACGAAGATTTTCTCTATCTCTGGCGATGTCACCTATCCAGGTAACTATGAGATTCCACTCGGAACACCTTTTGCTGAGCTTCTAAAGCTTGCTGGTGGTATGCGTGATGGCATCCCATTAAAAGCAGTGATTCCAGGTGGTTCATCTGCCCCAGTGATTCCTGGAGCTCAGATGATGGAGTTGACCATGGACTACGACAGTATTGCAAAAGCAGGGTCGATGTTGGGATCGGGCGCTGTCATCGTGATGAACGAAACACGTTGTATGGTGCGCGCCTTAGAGCGTCTATCGTATTTCTATCACGAGGAGTCATGCGGTCAGTGCACTCCATGTCGTGAAGGGACAGGTTGGTTGTGGCGCATCGTTAGTCGTATTGAGCATGGCGAAGGTCGCCCAGAAGATTTGGATTTGCTAAATGATGTAGCGGCAAATATTCAAGGTCGTACGATTTGCGCCTTAGGTGATGCGGCTGCAATGCCAGTTCGCGGCATGTTGAAGCATTACATGGATGAATTTGTGTATCACGTAGAAAATAAGCGCTGCTTAGATTCCACGAAACCTTTATAAGACATTGAGCACGGGACATCTTAAAGTGAGCATGGTTGAAATCGAATTAGATGGTAAGTCAGTAGAAGTTCCGCAAGGTTCAATGGTGATGCACGCCGCAAGTAAACTCGGGTCTTATATTCCTCACTTCTGTTATCACAAGAAATTATCCATCGCCGCGAACTGTCGTATGTGTTTAGTGGAAGTGGAGAAAGCGCCAAAACCATTACCAGCTTGCGCTACTCCAGTCACGCAGGGTATGAAGGTATTTACACATTCGGCTAAAGCAGTTGAAGCGCAGCGTTCTGTTATGGAGTTCTTGCTTATTAACCATCCTTTAGATTGCCCAATTTGCGATCAAGGTGGTGAGTGTCAGCTACAAGATTTGGCGGTAGGCTATGGTAAATCGAATTCACGCTACGACGAAGAGAAACGCGTTGTTTTTCATAAGAATGTAGGCCCCTTGATCTCCATGCAGGAGATGACTCGTTGTATTCATTGCACCCGTTGTGTTCGTTTTGGTCAAGAAGTTGCCGGTGTAATGGAACTGGGTATGGTCAATCGCGGTGAGCATTCTGAAATTACTACCTTTGCTGGTCAAACGATTGATTCAGAATTATCTGGAAATATGATCGACATTTGCCCGGTTGGTGCATTAACAAGTAAGCCATTCCGCTACGCTGCACGTACTTGGGAATTGGGTCGTAAGCGTTCAGTTAGCCCACATGACAGTCTTGGTGCGAATACCACCATTCAAACTAAAGCGAACAAAGTCATGCGTGTGGTCGCTCTAGAAAATGATGCCATTAATGAATGCTGGATTAGTGACCGCGATCGTTTTGCCTATGAAGGTTTAAATAGTGCAGATCGCATCACGAACCCCATGGTCAAGCAGGGTGGGCAGTGGCTTGAGACTGATTGGGAATCCGCAATGGATTATGTGGCTCATTCACTCAAAACCATTTCCTCTGAGAGTGGTCCAGAAGCGATCGCTGCATTAGCGCATCCCATCTCTAGTACAGAAGAGTTATATCTTCTGCAAAAGATTGTTCGTGGGCTGGGTTCTCATCAGATCGAAACCCGCTTACATCAAACAGATATCAAAGGTGCCGCCTCTGCCCCATGGTTGGGTATGCCGATTACCAAATTGAGTGAACTTGATCGCGTCCTGGTGGTTGGCAGCTTCTTGCGTAAAGATCAGCCCTTGATTGCTGCGCGTCTGCGGACTGCTACTAAGCGTGGCTTGCAAGTTTCACGCATTGATGCGGGTGGCGATGATTGGTTGATTCCTAATAATGGCATTGCTGCTACCCCAAGCGCATGGATCAATGCATTAAGTGAAGTTGCTTTAGCTATAGCTAAGACTAAGTCAGTTTCTGCTCCAACGGGAACACTTAACTTGCCAGTGTCCGCTAGAGCACAAAAGATTGCTGATAGCTTGCTATCTGGGGCATCAACATCCGTACTGTTAGGATCTGCTGCAATTGCTCATCCTCATGCATCTGATTTACATGTATTAGCACAATTCATTGCCGAGCAAACTGGCGCTACTTTAGGTTTCTTGCCGGTTGGCGGCAACGCTGTTGGTGCTAGCTTAGTTAATGCCAATGGCGCTGGTATTGAATCAATTCTTTCTGGTGATCGCCGAGCCATTCTCCTGATGAATATCGAGCCGAATGTAGACCTGCCAAACCCAGAGCAAGCGCGTGTTGTATTGGCTAAAGCCAATACAGTGATTGCCTTAAGTGCTTACAAGAGTGCAGACCTCTTAGAGGTGGCTGATGTGATTCTGCCGGTCTCTACATTTACAGAAACAGTATCTACTTTTGTGAACGCAGAAGGTAGTGCTCAAACGATTCAACCCGCTGTAAAACCTTTGGGGGATTCTCGTCCAGCATGGAAGGTTCTTCGTGTTCTCGGTGGATTATTAAACTTAGATGGCTTCCTCTACAACATGCCTGAAGAGGTATTGGCTGAAGCGCTTAGTGAAAATTTCTATACTAAGCTCAGCAACCAATCTATTGCTACTGGATTGACTAATAGCAATTTAGCTCCATTGGCTGGTCTCGAACGTTTGTCTGATATCGGTATTTATGCAGGCGATCAAATCGTGCGTCGTTCATCCGCATTGCAGTTAACGCGTGATGCAAAGCGTGGCAATCAAGTTGGTTTGGGTCAAGCTATCTTTACTGAGTTGAGCTTGAAAGAGGGTGATACTGTGCGAGTGACCCAAGGTGCTCAATCCATAGATCTGCCAGTGACATTAGAAGCAAATTTAGCTCAGGGTGCTGTCAGAATTTCTGCGGGTACCATGGCTAGCGCTCAATTAGGATCGATGTTTGGTCCTGTAACTGTTAGCAAGGCATAAGGGAGAGATGGATCATTTCTTGAACCTTATTACTACCCAAGGCGAGGCCATGTTTGGATCGCTGTGGCCTCTCGTATGGGCTTTAGTGCGTATTGTCATCATCGTGCTGCCCATGTTTGCTGCCGTTGCTTACATGACTCTTTGGGAAAGAAAACTGATCGGCTGGATGCATATCCGCCTGGGTCCAAATCGCGTTGGTCCATTAGGTTTATTGCAACCTATTGCAGATGCTTTGAAGTTATTAATGAAGGAGATTATTTCTCCGACTCAAGCTAGTAAGGTTTTGTATTTCATTGCTCCAGTCATGGTGATCATGCCGGCTTTTGCTGCTTGGGCAGTGATTCCTTTCCAGGCCAAAATGGTTTTGGCTGATGTCAATGCTGGCCTGCTGTATGTGATGGCAATCTCATCCATTGGTGTTTATGGTGTGATCTTGGCGGGTTGGTCATCTAACTCTAAGTATCCATTCCTTGGTGCAATGCGTGCTTCTGCCCAAATGATTTCTTATGAAATTGCGATGGGTTTCGCATTAGTTACAGTCTTATTAACATCCGGCTCCCTAAATCTGAGCGCGATTGTTCTATCTCAAGAGCAAGGTTATTTTGCTAGCATCGGTTTGAATTTCCTTTCATGGAACTGGTTGCCATTACTCCCTATGTTTGTGATTTACTTTATTTCTGGTGTTGCTGAAACAAATCGTCATCCATTTGACGTAGTTGAAGGGGAGTCAGAGATTGTTGCCGGCCATATGGTTGAGTACTCCGGCATGGCCTTTGCGATGTTCTTCTTGGCTGAATACGCTAATATGATTTTGATTGCTGCCTTAGCCTCAACGATATTTTTAGGCGGCTGGTTACCAATTGTTGATTTACCGATTTTGCGCGATATCCCAGGTTTCTTCTGGTTGTTTGCTAAAACATTCTTCCTCTTGTCTTGCGTTATTTGGTTGCGTGCTACATTGCCACGCTATCGCTATGACCAGATTATGCGTTTGGGTTGGAAGATCTTTATTCCCATCTCAGTTTTCTGGGTGGTTGTCGTTGGCGCATGGGTTGTATCCCCATGGAATATTTGGAAATAAGTTGATTAATCATGTTTAAGAAAATTTCCCAATTCCTAGATAGCTTGATGCTCAAAGATATTTTGATCGGTATGTCTATTACTGGCCGCTATCTCTTTAAACCAAAAATTACTATTCAATACCCAGAAGAGAAGACACCACAGTCTGCTCGCTTCCGAGGTTTACATGCCTTGCGCCGTTATGAAAACGGGGAAGAGCGTTGCATTGGTTGTAAATTATGCGAGGCAGTTTGCCCAGCGTATGCAATCACCATTGAAACCGCTGAGCGTGATGATGGTACACGTCGTACCAGCCGCTATGACATCGATTTAACCAAGTGTATTTTCTGTGGCTTCTGTGAAGAAGCTTGCCCGGTAGATGCTATTGTAGAAACCAATATTTTTGAGTATTTTGGCGATAAACGCGGTGACTTGTACTTCACTAAAGACATGCTTCTGGCCGTAGGCGATAAGTATGAAAAAGATATTGCCGCTAACCGCGCAGCTGATGCGCCTTATCGTTAATCGAATCGAGCAAAAGTACATATGACATTCGATACCTCCACACTCTTTGCCGTATTCTTCTATGCCTTTGCTGGGCTTTTGGTAATTTCAGCATTGCGTGTGATTACAGCTCGTAATCCTGTACATGCAGCGCTGTTTTTGGTTCTGGCTTTCTTTTGCGCCTCTGGCTTATGGATGCTCTTAAAAGCGGAGTTCTTAAGCTTGGCCTTGATACTGGTTTATGTTGGCGCTGTGATGGTGCTCTTCTTGTTCGTGGTCATGATGCTCGATTTGGATCTGGAGCACTTGCGACGTGATTTCAAAAAATTTCTTCCTGTTGCCTTCTTAATGGGCACGGTCATCGTATTAGAGTTATCCATCGTATTGATTCGCAGTTTTATTGGTACTAGCACCCCAGTCCAACCGATGCTCGAAGAAATGGGGACTAGTAATACCCATGCCCTGGGGATGCTGATTTTCGTAGACTATGTCTATGCCTTTGAAGTTGCAGGCGTCATTCTGCTAGTGGCCATCATTGCCGCTGTAGCCTTAACATTGCGTAATCGTAAAGACTCGAAATCCCAAAATATTCATGATCAGGTCAACGTTAATTCTGCTGACCGGATGCGTATCGTGAAGATGGGCTCTGATATGGCTGCTAAGCAAGATAGTCGCGGGGAGAAGAAATGACTATTACCCTAGCTCACTACCTAGTGCTTGGTGCAATTTTGTTTGCGACGAGCGTGATTGGTATTTTCTTGAACCGCAAAAACATCATCGTGCTCTTAATGGCAATTGAATTGATGCTCCTGTCAGTGAATATGAACTTTGTAGCCTTCTCTCATTATTTGGGTGATATGGCTGGTCAAGTATTTGTATTCTTCATTTTGACTGTGGCTGCTGCTGAGGCGGCAATTGGCTTAGCAATTTTGGTTGTTCTCTTCCGTAAGGTGGATACGATTAATGCTGAAGACCTTGACCACCTAAAAGGCTAGGCATGCAATTAACCTTAACTCTTCCTGTTCTCTGTGCAATTCCACTGGCACCATTATTTGGTTCAGTCATTGCGGGATTCTTTGGCACTAAATTAGGTGGTAACCGAATTGGTCATGGTACCTGCCAGTTTGTGACCATTTTGGGTGTGTTGATTGCCTTTGTACTATCTTGCTTTGTGCTCATCCAAGTGATGGATGGCTTCTATTTCAATGGTACGGTTTATCGCTGGATGCAATTAGGTGAGCTCAATCTGGATATTGGTTTCTTAATTGATCCGCTGACAGCTACCATGATGTGTGTAGTGACCTTTGTTTCTCTGATGGTTCATATCTACACCATTGGCTATATGAAGGGCGAAGAGGGTTACAACCGATTCTTTTCCTACATCTCACTGTTTACCTTTGCGATGTTGATGTTGGTGATGAGTAATAACCTCCTGCAACTTTTCTTCGGATGGGAAGCAGTGGGTGTGGTTTCTTATCTGTTGATTGGCTTCTACTATGAGCGTCAATCAGCTGTGTTTGCGAATATGAAAGCCTTCCTAGTTAACCGTGTTGGTGACTTTGGTTTCATCCTCGGTATTGGCCTACTGTTGGCCAGTACAGGCTCTATGAACTATGACGTCATCTTTGCTCAGAATACCGTATTGGCTGCACAAACATTGCCTGGTACTAGCTGGAACTTAGTCACGGTTGCTTGTATCTGCTTATTCATCGGCGCGATGGGTAAATCAGCTCAATTTCCCTTGCACGTCTGGTTGCCAGATTCGATGGAAGGCCCAACCCCAATTTCTGCGTTGATTCATGCGGCGACGATGGTGACTGCCGGCATCTTCATGGTGTCACGTATGTCACCCCTGTTTGAGTTGTCTGACGTAGCCCTGAGTTTCATCTTAGTAATTGGATCTATTACTGCACTCTTTATGGGTTTCTTAGGAATTGTGCAGACCGATATCAAGCGGGTAGTTGCTTATTCAACTCTATCGCAGTTGGGTTACATGACTATCGCATTAGGCGTTTCTGCTTATCCAATAGCCATCTTCCACCTGATGACTCACGCATTCTTTAAGGCGCTCTTGTTCCTTGCTGCTGGTAGTGTGATTTTAGGTATGCATCACGAGCAAGATATGCGCAAGATGGGTGGCCTGTGGAAGTACATGCCAATAACTTGCCTCATGATGCTACTCGGTAATTTGGCATTAGTAGGAACACCTTTTTTCTCAGGCTTCTATTCAAAAGACTCCATCATCGAAGCGGTGGCTGCTAGCCATATTCCTGGCTCTGGTTTTGCTTACTTTGCAGTCATGGCCAGCGTCTTTGTAACAGCGCTTTATTCCTTCCGCTTGTATTTCTATGTATTCCACGGCAAAGCCCGTTGGGGTCATGCAGATACGCATGCAAATGACCATCATCATGACCATGAGCACCATGGTTTAGCTCCTGGTCATAAACCGCATGAGTCGCCATTTGTGGTGACCTTGCCATTGATTCTTTTGGCGATCCCATCGGTTCTTATTGGTTTCTATACCATTTCGCCGCTCTTATTCGGTACCTATTTTGGCGACTCTATCTTTATCGATATCGCTCGTCACCCAGTAATGAAAGAGCTTGAAGATGAATTCCATGGCCCGATTGCCATGGCAATGCATTCATTGACTTCACCGGTACTACTTCTAGTGGCGCTAGGTGTATTGACTGCTGCAATTGGCTATCTCTGGGCTCCAAAGTTGCCGAGTATAGTTGCACAAGCTTTTGCACCAATTAAAAAGCTCCTAGATAATAAATACTACCTCGACGACTTGAATCAAGCTATTTTCTCTAAAGGCTTGCTGTGGATCGGGGGTGTCTTGTGGCATCGTGGCGATCAACAGTTGATTGACGGCTTCTTGGTTAACGGCAGTGCACATGCTGTAGGGCGCTTTTCTGCAGTTATTCGCCATTTGCAATCCGGTTATCTCTATCACTATGCTTTTGCGATGATTGCAGGCTTGGCGGTATTGCTAGCTTGGGTTTTGTACGCTTACCTGCCTTTTGTTCGCTAGGCCTTTGTTACCTAAGTAGCCATCATGATTCTTTCTTTCGCCATCTGGATCCCGATTTTCTTCGGCATCATTATTTTGTTCTTCGGTTCAGAAAAGCCGACAGCGGGAGTTCGTTGGCTTGCGCTTGTTGGTGCGGTACTTGGCTTCATTGCTACTTTGCCATTAATCATTCAGTTTGATGTTGCAAATGCCGGGATGCAGTTTGTAGAGAAGCTAAGTTGGATTCCGCGCTACGATATTAACTACCACTTAGGTATTGATGGCATCTCAGTTTGGTTCATTGTTTTGACTGCGTTCATTAATATTATCGTCGTGGTTGCTGCATGGGAGGTAATTGATAAGAAGGTCTCGCAGTACATGGCCTCATTCATGATCCTTTCCGGACTAATGATTGGTGTATTTGCAGCCTTAGATGCTTTGTTGTTCTACGTGTTCTTCGAGGCAACCTTGATTCCGATGTACATCATCATCGGTGTGTGGGGCGGTCATAACCGTATCTATGCTGCGTTCAAGTTCTTCTTGTACACCTTGCTAGGCTCATTACTAACCTTGATTGCCATGCTGTACTTGTACAACGTGACGAATACCTTTGATATCTTGGCTTGGCATAACGCTCGTCTCGATATCGTTGAGCAAATCCTCCTGTTCTTTGCCTTCTTCATGGCATTTGCTGTGAAGGTACCAATGTGGCCTTTACATACTTGGTTGCCAGACGTTCACGTTGAGGCGCCAACAGGTGGATCCGTAGTCTTGGCTGCCATCATGCTCAAGCTCGGTGCCTATGGCTTCCTACGTTTCTCATTGCCGATTGCCCCAGATGCAAGTCAGTATCTTGGCCCATTTGTAATCTTCCTATCTCTCGTGGCTGTGATTTATGTTGGTGCAGTAGCTTTAGTTCAAAAAGATATGAAAAAGCTGGTGGCTTACTCTTCAGTCGCACATATGGGTTTTGTAACTTTGGGATTCTTCCTCTTTAGTCCTCTGGGTATTGAGGGCGGTATCGTACAGATGATTTCTCACGGCTTTGTAGCTGGCGCCATGTTCCTATCCATTGGCGTTTTGTATGATCGGATGCATACCCGTCAGATTGCCGACTACGGCGGCGTTGTACACCGCATGCCTGCGTTCACCGCATTTGCGGTATTGATGGCGATGGCTAATTGTGGATTACCTGCCACATCTGGTTATGTTGGTGAGTTCATGGTGATTTTGGCGGCTGTAGATTACGACTTTGTCATTGGTATCTTAGCCGCTACTGCTTTGATCCTTAGCGCTGCTTATTCCTTATGGATGGTCAAGCGTGTGTTTTTTGGCGTAATCACCAATCAGCATGTTGAGGAATTAAAAGATCTCAATGCACGTGAGTATTTCATGATGGCGGTATTGTCCATCTGCGTGATTGGTATGGGCGTATATCCAAAGCCTTTTACCGACATTATTCATCCTGCCGTAATTAATCTGTTGCAGCATGTTGCTGTCAGCAAACTCTGAGTAAACGCTAATGCAAGCATTCGACCTATACGCCATCCTGCCGGAACTCGTTTTACTTGTAGTCACCTGTCTTTTGTTGGTGGCCAGCGTTTATGTGCCTGAGCGTCAACCAGCTACCCCAGGAGTAGAGCAAGATATTTTCCATACTCCGCGTGGCGTTGGCTTTGTTTATTTCTTCTCGATCATTTTGTTGGTTTATCTCATCTTGGCATTTGTCGGTCGTATGGGTGATGTATCCATGGTGGCGATGAATGGTTTATTTCAGTCTGATCCGATCTCTAATCTGCTCAAAGCCTGTTCCTGCGCGGCGGTATTAGTGAGTTTGGTGTATTCCAAGCAATACCTGTCTGATCGCGCTTTATTCCGCCCAGATTTCATTGTCTTGCTTTTGCTTGCTTTATTGGGGCAATGCGTTTTGATTTCGGGCGCTAATTTACTTACCCTTTACTTGGGCCTGGAGCTAATGGCTTTGCCCACCTATGCTTTAGTGGCGATGCGTCACACTAGCGAGAAGAGTGTTGAGGCAGGCATTAAGTATTTCATCTTAGGGGCGCTAGCATCAGGTTTCTTGCTCTACGGTATGTCGATGTTGTATGGCGTAACAGGATCGCTCGATTTAATTGAAATCTTCAGAACGGTCGCTGACCCCCGCGTTAATCATTTAGTCATGGCATTTGGTCTGGTATTTATTGTTTCTGGTGTAGCTTTCAAGCTTGGTGTTGTGCCTTTTCATATGTGGGTGCCAGATGTGTATCAGGGTGCACCAACAGCGGTAACCTTGATCATTGCAGCTGCACCGAAGCTCGCAGCTTTTGCCTTGCTATTCCGTTTATTAGTTAACACTCTATTGCCGCTGATGGATGATTGGCGGCCAATGCTCATGATCCTTGCTGTTCTATCTTTGGTGGTGGGAAATGTCACTGCTATTGCTCAAACGAATATCAAGCGGATGTTAGCCTATTCGGCTATTGCACAAATGGGTTTTGTATTGCTTGGTATGTTATCGGTATTCGATGACCATGCGTTTAGCGCCTCTATGTTTTACGCTGTGACCTATGTATTGACCACATTAGGAAGCTTCGGTCTCCTGATGATGCTCTCACGCAAGGGCCATGATTGTGAAACTATTGATGATCTTAAGGGTTTAAATAAGCGCCATTCTTGGTTTGCTTTTATCGGTTTAGTCATGATGTTCTCATTGGCAGGCATTCCACCAACAGTCGGCTTTGCAGCTAAGCTAGGCGTTCTTGAAACATTAGTTGATGGGGGGCATACATTCATTGCCATCATTGCTGTAATTGCTTCCTTAATTGGTGCCTTCTACTATTTGAGAGTGGTAAAGGTGATGTATTTTGATGAGCCAAAAGAAGAGCATGCTGCAGAGATTTCTGGGTCTGGTTTTGCGCGCGGCCTTTTGAGTTTGAATGCAGTTTTTGTACTAGCACTGGGAATCTTCCCCGCAGGCCTGATGGCTCTTTGTCTAGATGCAATGCGTCGAACCTTGTTGGGCTCATAAAAGCTAGAGGCCTAGTTTGTAAATAGGCTCCTTTAGGGGCCTATTGCTATTCTGTTAAC
>CANISN010000010.1 GCA_947470165.1 Burkholderiaceae bacterium
CACAATCATTAAGTAGTTTATTGCCCTACTGGTATACATATATATTTATTGGGATTGACCTGAAAGATATGCGTAGATTGCTTGCTCACTGAGTGGCGTAAATAGCAAAACGACTTAGGCGTATGATTCACTAAAAGGCTGCGATTAAAGATAGCGAGCATTGCTTAAAGTAGCGATCAGAAGGCAAAATACCCCATTAGCACTCATAAGATTTTCTGAGTTTGATGGTGATAAAGTGCGAAATAAACTAGAATTCGCTTAAATTTATATGACTTTAATCGGGCAAACTATGTATATGAAACTAGGCAATAAATGTACTATGGACCATCACAGCTAATTGATGAACTGGCCTAAAGATAGTAATAGCAGTAGAAAATCAAAGAGGCATATAAGGTATAGTGAGTAAATTGACTCTACTAATCACAACAAAGCTAACTAGATTCGAGTTCGAGACTTATATATATCCCGTTTACCCCAAAAAATATGACAACAAATAATCTATTTTTAGAAGATTTAACTATTGGGCAAAAATTTACATCAGGCATCGCCTCAGTAGAAGATTACTTAATTCAAGAGTTTGGGTCCCAATATGACCCACAACTATTCCACACCAATAAAGAGCTAGCAAAAAATACCTTTTTTAAAGGGCTGGTAGCGAGTGGATGGCATACTGCAGCAATAACTATGCGATTACTTGTACAGAGCAATCTCAAGCTTGCTGGCGGTCTCATCGGTGCTGGTATAGACGAACTAAGGTGGCCAATTTCGGTTTATCCAGGAGATGAGCTACACCTAGATATAGAAGTTATAGAGACAAAAAAATCGGCATCAAAACCAAATAGAGGGTTCGCAAAAATTAAAGTGCTTACAAAAAATCAAAACGAAGCTATTGTGATGAGCTATGTAGCCACCCTAGTAGTAGAAAGAAAAATAAATATAAAAATATAGTTCGAACACAGGAATAAAAAAGGGAATGTTATTTAGGCTTAAAGATACTAAAATAACGCTCAATTCAGATGCTACATATTCCTAATCACAGTTAAAGAAATTATGGCAGACTTCTGGCTTTCAAATAAGCAATGCTTAGAAATACCCCTTATAGGTAAGCAGGCTTTTAAGGTATTTTTTTGCTTTGCATTTGCATATTTCATCTCATATTCATTTCGATCGGTGAATGCAGTCCTTTCTCCCGAACTAATGAATGATTTAGAAATTAGCAGTGGCGAGCTAGGCCTCCTATCATCATCTTATTTAATTGGATTCGGGCTGGCACAAATTCCCGTTGGGATACTTTTGGATAAATATGGCCCGCGAATTACAGAAATAAGTTTAATGATTTTCGCTGTTCTAGGAGCCTTACTTTTCTATGCTGCTGATAACTTTGCACTCCTCTTTGCAGGAAGAATGTTAATTGGTGTTGGAGTTTCTTCTTGTTTAATGTCAGCACTTTCGGGCTTTAGGTCATGGTATCCAATTAATATGCAGCCTCAACTAACATCGGCCATGCTTATCTTTGGCACATCTGGAGCTCTTTTTGCCTCTGCACCTGTCCACATTCTTTTACCTTACATTGGATGGAGAGGAGTTTTTTTATCTCTTGCAATTATTTGCGCCACATCTATAGTTATCTTGTATTTTTTTCTACCGGCTCAAACCCCAAAAGAGCAGCCTGCAAATTGGGAATCAAATTCAAATAAGATCAAATTACTTTCGTGGGAAAGCTATCGCCCTATTCTTACAAGCGCCAATTATTTGAGACTGCTTCCAGTTGGTGCAATTTCTTTGGGTGGATTTATAGCAATACAAACTCTTTGGCTAGGTCCATGGCTAATTAATGTCATGAACTATACATCCGAAGAATCATCGCAAATGATATTTTGGTTTAACGCAGTTCTTTTAATTACTTATATTGTCAACACTCTTTTTTTAGCAAAACTTCAACTGATAGGGATTAGTACTTTTTCTTTTTTAGCCAGTATGACTGGTGTCTCGCTAGTCGCACAAGGTGCCGCATTTTTTTTTCATGGTCCATTAAGTATATTTTGGTGGGGTCTTTATGCGATCACCTCTGCATCGTTTGTTCTTGCGCAAAGTCTTGTCGTAGCAAGCTTTCCAATATCTCATTCAGGAAGAGTATCAACAGCTTATAATGTTGCAATTTTTATTGGGGCATCTTTAATGCAATGGGGAATTGGCTATTTTATTGACAAGGGTATTGGATTCGGTCTTGCTGTGCAAGAGGCATTCACATTATCAATGGGACTGTATTTAGTAATTCAAGTTCTTGGATTTACTTGGTTGATGCTTGCCCCAAAAATTCTTCCCCAATTTCACGACTCTGAAAATATAAAATCAACACTTTAAATGATCGTAAATTACTGCATTTGCTTATTTGAGTAATCATGTGTATAAAATTAACTTATGGCGTCAATAAGATTACCGTTAACCTGTAGTCCCTATTTGAGTCTAGGTCAAAGGGCTACAAAGTTATGTATTAAGAGAGGTTTTCAACTTTCACTTCTCATAATTATCTCTCAGGTTGTTTGTTATGTTTACAGCGATGCACTTAAATTGAATGGTATATATGGAAGCTTTGTCAGTATTTGTTATTGCAAACCTAACTATTCATGACTCAGTTCCTTACAGGGTATATGAAAAAGGGTTCTTCCCACTACTTAAAAAATATGGGGGTGAATTTATTACATATGATGACAATCCAATCACGCTTGAAGGCATTAGCCCTAGATCCGGGAGAATAATTTTATTTAAATTCCCTTCCGAAGAAAATGCAAAAAATTGGTACCATGATCCCGATTACCAATCATTAATTAATAACCGACTACTAGGAACTACCCTGGAGTTCTTAACAATAATTCACGGGATTGAAACAAGAAAATAATCAAAAAAATTCAAGCCTTTAATATTTCCTGATTCTTTCCAATAAAAACTGTTAAAACTATTAAAAATGTAAAAACTAAATTTACAGCTGTCAGTGGATCGTTAAGCAAGATATATGATAAGAATAAGTTAAAAGCTGGTTGTAGTAATAGTAATTGACTTACTCTAGCAACGCCACCATATGACAGCCCGCCGTACCAAAAGAAAAAAGCCAGATAAGATGAGGATATTCCAAGCCATATGAATGCTAACCAAGAATTTATTGAAACTTCAAAAGGTCTGAAGTCAATAGAATAATAAGAAATTACTATATTAGCCGGTAGACAATATATAAGTGTCCACGAAATAATCGCTATAGGTTTATTATCTTTTGATAGGGTACCGCCAACAGCATAAGCAAATGCTGCAGCTAGACAAGCAACAAACAATAGGCAATCCCCATATGAAATACTTCCAGTACCATCCATCAATGCAAAACCAATAACCAATAAACTTCCAGCAATTGAGGCTAACCAAAACCTATATGACGGCCTTTCACCCGCGTATATAAAACTAAAATATGCCGTTGCGAGAGGTAGAATTCCCAGAATTACCCCAGCATGTGATGGCAACTTATTTGATAGGGCCAATGCAGTGAATATTGGGTAAATAAAGCCGATACCTGGAATCATAAAAAGAAATTCTTTAAATTTAATTGATTTCGGGTATGGAATTTTCTTAACTAAAATAAAAATAATAGCAATTATCCCTGCGAGAGCAGTTCTAGCAGATCCTATAAAAATTGGATTAAAACCATCTAAAGCAATTTTAGTCAATGGTAAGGTTAGGCTAAATAAGAAGACTCCTACTAGCCCCAACAATAATCCCTTATTTTCAGATTGCATCTAAGGGCTCATAGGTGAAATTTATGCGCAATCACCAGAGCCTCTTCTAGGGCTGTAGTTATATGTTAAACCGTTGAAATAACTTGCTTTCACAATTACTATAAATTTCCATAAAAATCCATAAGTAATGGCAAAAATTCCAAACAGAGCAAAAAGTAAGTGCGCATCTTTCGGCACAAGTAAGCCATAAACCATCTCACCAACCATGATAATTGCTATTGAAGATAGCAGTGGTGATGAAGATTTTAAAACAGAGGAAGCAAGCGGCGGGAGTCTATCTTCACTCCTTACTAGATATCGATACCACAAACCAAAATTAATACCAACCAGTATTGAGCTACTCAAAATAAGCAATGAGATATCTAAATATAGACCTTGAAATGCTAAGAAAATTTGTATAAGGCCAAAGCCCTCCATCAACCCTCCAAAAAATATCATCCACGGAATATCGGGAACACGCCAAGCAGGTATTCCACGGGCCTTGTATAGAATCATGGACTGACACAAAAGGAAGCATGAAGCAAAAAAGGCAGTCAAAAATAAATTCAGGAGATTAGAATCAACCGCAGTATAAATAGACACTGGGAAAAGGAGGGCGACGACATATAATTCTCGCGTCATCCACGATGATTGAGGTCTTAATATTGCGCGCCAAAATCTAATTTTTCGTCCAATTTTTAAAAAAACAAAAAAGAGACCAATTGATATAGAAGCTAATGAACAAAGAATTAAGTCCCTAGAGCTGCCTAATGGAATCATATTTGTAGCCGTGAATATTGATGTTAATACTAGCAATCCAGATCCCATCCCGCCAAACATCCAATTCATTGCAGCCCGCCAATCCCAAAAATTTTGAAGCGAACCTACAACTGGATTAACCTTGTCATGAAGGGCTTCTTTCGCTTGAGAAAAAGGTTTTTCAACCAAATCGCGACCAAGAATTGAAGGTGTTGTATACAGATATTTAATTTGAGGCTCAGTGCCAACATTTTCATTGAGCCGCATTGTTGGTTGGTCACGCGAAAGAACCGAAACATTACTCTCGAGATCATTAAAGTCTCCAAAATTAATAGCTTGTGCTATGCAAGATGCAGCGCATGCGGGAGTTGCTTCAAAGTCAATGCCTGGCTTCAAGCCCCGCGCTAATCCATCATCTATCTTTGGCTGGCAAAAAGTACATTTTTGAGCTACGCCTATGCGCTCAGGGTGAGCTGTCGCATTTTCTTGTTTCGTTTTCTCCCCATAATATCCCACATCCTCATGAATTAAGGTTCTGGCCTCATAAGGGCAAGAGACGGCACAGTAAGCACAACCGATACATTGATCATAATCAATTGCAACTATGCCATCCTCTCTTTTAGTAGTTGCTCCTGTAGGGCATACAGGTACGCAAGGAGGCTCATCACAATGTTGACAACCAGTTACCATAAATAATCTTTGGACATCCGGAAAAGCACCGGTTTCAATGTCAATTACTTTGCGCCATTGAACCCCAGGTGGCGTATCGTTTGTCTGTTTGCATGCAATCGTACATGTTTGGCAACCAACGCAGCGATTCAAATCAATGACCATGCCCCAGCGTTTTTTTTCAATAACATCTTGATTAACTTTTATGCTCATATTTTTTCCTTAGCAAGCTCTGGGATAAGCAACTTTCCGCTTACCGCATGGCGAAGACGAACTCTCATAATATCTGCGCTACTTCCCGTTCCATCAGTTAGTTTTAGAGAAAGATCAGTCAAAGAATTTAGGCTTGGTAAATTTAAATCTTTAGCAAATGGCGTTTTCCAGTGATCGAATTGCCCAATCATAAGTACAGTATCCGGACGAATTCCTTCGCGTAAGACTGCATCACCTTCAGTATGGCCGGAAACAGATTCCAGAATTATCCTATCCCCTTCTTTGATGCCCATCTCTTTGGCAGTAGTGCGATTGATAATCACCCCTTTATGACCTGAAACATTGTCAGCAACCTCTTTAATTAAAGGAAGACCTACATTTGCACCCCATGCATACTGCATAGATCGCGCAGTCAAAGCCCAGAATGGAAAATGGTCTGGATTTTGTTCATACTCATGGGCATACTCCAACCAAATATCTGGAAAACATTCATAGGTTGGAAGCGGCTCATACTCGGCCAATTGCTTTTCCCACCATTCGATACCAGACTCATGTAATCGATTTGCTAGTTCATGTCCATGTCTTGTTATCCGCTCTTGGTATGGCATCTCAAATCGCAGGCCTGCTTTTTCAAGCGCAGGATAGAGATACCAGTTCAGCTGAGAAAACGGTCTTAATAAATATCCATTTACCTTGAACCACTCTAAATCACGAATCTCTTCACCCTTGGTAAGACTATGACTGGCAGCTTTAGCAAATGCGTTCCATACCTCCTCGGTCCGCGGAGCAACCGAAGTGTCAAGCGAGTAATCAAATGTACCTGCCCGATCTTTTAAACGTATTCCTGCCGCCCCATCATTCACTTGCTCAAGATACTCGCCCAAAATTCCAACACGCTGCGCCAAGGCAGTAGAAATATCTGTGAAATCCATAGTATCAAATTGAGACTTAATGACCGGTTGGCGTATAGCCCACCCTTCATCCTTCCAGAACTGCTCCATCATCTTAGTTCCACCAACACGAATAATCTGCAAGCTTTCAATATCGAGTGATTCTGGAAGGAGCACATCTGCAAAGTGATTAGTTTCGTCATCCGTGTAGGCAAATGAAACAATGAATGGAAATTCTGCCAATCTTTCCGCTACCTCTGGTGCATTCCATGAGGAAATTGCTGGATTTGACCGATAGCAAAACCATACATCTGGAGGCATTGTCCTAGGCCAATTATCTGGAGCCTTTTTTTGAAATAACCAAGGTAAATGTGCTGGCCCCAAGGAAGGTGACCAAGGTGAATCTGACGATAAAGGGACTAGTGTTTTATAGGCATTACGAATGTGAGGTTGTTTCATCCATCCCTCAGCAGAAGTATCATTAAATTGATACTTCATCAAACCATCTGGCCCATCTGGAATGACCGATGCAGCTCGAGAAGTTGCAGGTCTAACTAGTTTAATCGTAGTACCTAAAGTACCACCAGGAACCTCAAGTCCCCCAACTAAGACTGTGAGCATTGTTCTCGCCCAACAACAATGGAAACCTCCCCATCCATTGTTCACACCCTTGCCAAGCATCACGGAAACAGGGCGAAAAGGCATAGTAATACCTTCTATCTCAATAGTCTGGCCAATACAGGCATGAGATAGGTACTCGCTCGCAATTCGACGAATAGTTTCAGCAGGAATGTCACATTCAGCTGCAGCCCATTCAGGCGTATAAGCTTTCATGTGCTCTAATAATTTTTGAAATGCCGGAACACCAAACGCACCCTGATGATCAAAATGATTTTTGTCGGGGCCATACTCAACTCCGGAAACAGAATATTGCCCAGTAAGTGCTGGTCTTAAGAGACCCGGATCATCATGGGGTTTCGCTTTGGAGTCTGCCAAATCCCAAATCAATGGCTTACCAGTTTCTTTTTCACGCAAAAACCAACCATTTGGTCCAATTAAATAAGGTGAGCTAGTTCTATTTTTAATAAATGGGGCATCGCATTCTTTCTCAAGATCATGCTCAAATAAGATGCAGTAAATTAAGGCAAATAAAAACGCAGCATCCGTTTTTGGCTTAATTGGAACCCACTCAGCTGAGACCGCTCCAGTCACAGATAAATGTGGCTCTACCTGAATACGCTTAGCACCTCGGGCCCTTGCATTAGCCTCTCTCCAGACACCAACCACTCCACCGGACGCCTCGACATTATTTCCACAATTAATGACGTAGTTAACATTGGGAGTGTCCGGGGAGACAGTGAAAGCCCTGTGCCACAACTCACCGTACAAATGCTCAGAGTGATAGCATTTAACGCCTTGGCCAGCGCCATAACCACCATCAATTGGACCCCAGGCAGCCATAAATGCCGGGAAGGTTCCCATATATTGAACCGGAGTACCAGCGCCGCCGGTTGTAGTGGCAACGCGAGGGACGCCCTCTGCATTTAACAAGCCAGTTGCACGAATATGATTTAATTTTTCAGCAATTAGGTCTAGCGCCTCATCCCATGAGACAGGAACAAAGCCGGGATCTTCATTCCTGCCTTTTTTAGGGTTAGTGCGAATCATCGGTTGCTTAATGCGATTGGGATTGTATGTTTTTTGAATAATCCCATAAGCCTTCACACACACCCTACCTCCGCCTGGATGCTGACCGCATACAGAGTAATTTGACTCTACTCTTTTTGCAACACCGTCTTCAACCTCTACAGTCAGTAAGTCAGGACCAGCAACACACTGATAACAGTAGATAGGAACTTTTATAGATGTCATTTCAAACCTTTAATATATAAACAAATAAAAGTATTGTTCTCAATCATTTAGGATTTAAGATCCGCTCTTTTTTCTTTTCTATTCGTAATTTTTGTTTCAATACATCAACCACAAAACGGGTATGGACAGCCGATCCTATCGTGTCAATTTCATCTTTGATATCCACTTGGAATACTACGCGCGGAAGATTTAATTCCTTAACGGTGCAATTTATTTCAACTATTTGACCTAAAAGGGTTGGGGCCAAATGATCGATCTCTACCCTAGATCCCACAGAGTCTTCACCCGTATTCTGGTGCGCCGATAACAATTCGCGGCAGGCTGTTTCCAAGTCAAACACCATTGATGGGGTTGAGTAGATACGCAAGTCGTCACCCATAAATGAGATAGTTTTTTCAGTCTCAACTACATACTTGACTGAATACTGCGTACCCACCTGAAGTGTATCTTTCATAAATAATCCTTATAAGTTATTGCTGCTATTACCAAGACCCAGATAGGTATCTATCATCTTTTGATCATTTAAAAGATCTTTTGCCAATCCTTCGAGAGCAACTTTGCCAGTCTCTAGAACATACCCACGATCAGCAATTTTTAATGCCCCTCTAGCATTTTGTTCAACTAGTAATATTGATATACCGCGAGCCCGCAAGGAAGATACTGTTTGAAGTACTTCATAGACAATCTTAGGAGCAAGTCCTAAGGAGGGTTCATCCAACATCAAGATTCTTGGCTTTGCCATTAAAGCCCTGCCAATAGCAAGCATTTGGCGCTCACCTCCAGACAGCGTGTCAGCTATTTGATTGCGACGCTCTTTTAGCTGCGGAAAGATCTTAAAAATACTATTCAGATTTTCTTCTTGATCACGCATACCTTTTCGAAATCTATAGAATCCTCCCAGAATGAGATTATCTTGTACTGACATCGAACCAAATAATTCTCTTGTTTCCGGCACAAGGCAAAGCCCATTAGCAACCATTTGAGATACAGAATGCTTTACCAGCATTTTTCCATCTAACCAAGTCTCTCCAGATGAAGACAACATCCCCATGATGGCATTTAATATGGTGCTCTTTCCAGCTCCATTTGGCCCAATCACAGTAACAATCTCACCCTCGTTAAGCTCTAAACAAACTTCATCAATGGCCCTAACGGATCCATAGGCTACAGAAAATTTTTCAAGTTTGAGCAATGGTTGGCGGCTCATAATGAACCTTCCGATTGCTCATCAATTCCTAAATATGCATCCAGTACGCGCGGGTTCTTTTGTATCTCTTGAGGGGTTCCAGTGGCAATAACTGTTCCAAAATCTAGCACAGTAATTCGATCAGCTAAGTGCATGACAAATTCCATATCGTGTTCAATAATTAAGATGCTTAAACCCTCTAATCTCAACTGCATTAAAAGACTTGCTAAATCTTTCTTTTCTAAATGGCGCAGGCCGGCAGCAGGCTCATCTAATAGCAAAGCTACGGGTTGTCCAGAAAGGGCTCGTGCAATTTCGACAATTCGCTGCTTCCCAAGAGAAAGTGAGCTGGCAATAGCATTCTCGGAGCCTGCCAAACCACAACGACGTATTTGCTCAATAGCCTCTAATTGAATTGCACGCTCTTCCCTTCGATCTAGCCTAAGCATGCAAGCAAGCCAGCCAAAATGCCCCCTAAGATGCGCACCTAAGGCAACATTATCCAAAACCGATTGAGACCTTAGAAGGCGTACATGTTGAAAAGTTCTTCCAAGACCACGGGTAGCAAAGTCACGAGCCACTTTACCCCTCATTGATTCGCCCAGCAGCTCAACTTGACCTTCTGAAGGAAAATCCACTCCGGAAAGAATATTAAAAATTGTACTTTTACCTGCACCATTTGGGCCAATCAAGGCATGAATTTCTCCTGCATTTAAATCAAGAGAGACTGATCTATTGGCAACTAGCCCGCCAAAGCGCTTAGTAACACCTTTTGCATCTAGAATGAGAGTCCCTTTTGGGGGCATATTCCGTGAATTTAATTCACTGGGCTCATATTTGTCGATATGAAATTTTTTCTTAGGTTTCACGAATGATAAAAATAGCTTAATGAGTCCAGGCCATAAGCCATTTGGATAGTACTGAAGAATAAATAACATAATCAAACCAAAAATAATGGACTCCGGATTGATATTCGAGCCAAAAATAGATGGAATGATGTCCTGCAAATAACTTTTGATAAAAGTAATCAAACCAGACCCAAGTACAGCACCCCAAAGATAGGCCGCACCTCCGATCACTGCCATAAATAAATACTCAATACTCGAACTAAGATTAAATGGGGTTGGATTTACAAAACGTTGAAAATGGGAATACAGCCAACCTGATGTAGAAGCCATTAATGCAGCAAGCATGAATACCTTGGCTCTATAACTACTAGTATTGATACCCATCGATTCAGCCATCAAACGGCCTGACTTTAAAGATTGAATAGCACGACCTTCTCTAGAATCTAGTAAGTTATGCATGAGCCAAAGCAATAGGAAAAAAATCAACCAAATAACGCATCCAAAGGAGCGTGGTGATATCAAGGAATATGTAGAGATGGATAGCGGAGGAATGCTTGTGATCCCAGTATGTCCACCTAGGAATTCAAGATTACCAAATAGATAGTAAAAACTTAGGCCCCACGCAATCGTACAAAGCGGCAAATAGAAGCCTGATAAATTAAGTGTAATTACTCCTAAAAACCAAGCCAATGCATAAGTAATCATTAAACCGAAGACGAGGCCAACCCAGGGAAGAAAAGATGGGTCCAGGAGATTTCCAAGATTATCCGCAATAAATAATGAAGTTGTTACCCAAGCTGTAGCATAAGCACCTATTCCGACAAAGGCCGCTTGACCAAATGAGGTCATACCGGCAACGCCGGTCATTATGACTAGCCCTAAAACTACGATGGCATATATACCTACGTAATCTAATAAGGAAATAGTGAAATCAGGCAAGAAAAGCCAGGCGCTAAAAAAAGTGCTAATAGCAATCACGGGTAATTTAGCACTCATTACTCATCATCCTCCACATGGCGACTGCGGAAAGAGCGCCAAAAAAGAACAGGCACAATCAAGGTAAAGACAATTACTTCTTTGTATGCGCTCGCCCAAAAGGATGAAAATGCTTCTAATTGCCCAACAAGTAAAGCACCAAATAAAGATAAAGGGAAACTAACAAGGCCACCAATGATGGCAGCAACAAATCCCTTAAGGCCAATTAAGAATCCAGTGTCATAGTAAATTGTTGATAAGGATGCAATCAATATTCCAGAGATAGCAGCAATAAAAGATGCCATTGCAAAGCTGAGATCTCCGCAAAATTCAATTGGTATTCCAACCAATCTAGCACCTGTTCTATTGATAGCTGTGGCTCTTAAAGCCTTACCAAAGATATTTTTCTCAAAGAATACAAACAACAAAGCAACCAGAAATATAGTTACAAATACCACTATAAGAGACTGACCTTTTATTGCAACATTACCTATATTCAAGCTTTGTTCGGTAAAGAGTGGAATGCGCCAACCTTCTGCGCCAAAAAATAAAAGACTAAAACCTACCAAAATACCATGCAATGTAACGGCTGCAATAAGAAGAAATAGCACAGAACTACTAGCAATAGGCCTAAATACAAATCGATATAGAAGTGGGCCCAATGGAGTAATTATGAAAATAGTAGCTAATATGTTACAAATCACACTTTCAGGCGGAAGCACATAAATACAAAATGCAGCAATAGCTGGGAAAAATAAAGTCCATATGAAGGTGGTTTTCCAGTCAACCTCAATACCATGCTTCCACCTCCATACTTCAGTAAATAGCACAATAGATGCCAAGCAGACTAGCAGCCAAAATGTACCTGGCGTTTTTGTTCCACCCAATGCAGCCATAGACAATGCTGCATAAGCAACTAAATCCCCTTGTGAGATAAAAATAACTCTGGTAACCATGAATACCAAAACCAAGGCGATGGCTAATAAACCATAAATTACACCGTTAACCAAACCATCCTGCCCTAAAAAAAGGGCAATTTCCCAGTTCATCTGTGTTTCCTTAAACTCAATGCATTCAATTCGCTGAATAGTTGGCAGAAATTCATATATTTCTGCCAACCCTAATCTTTAAATTAATTTAAAGGCTCATATTTCCAAGTACCATTTTCAATTTTGACCATTACACGGGAACGCTGATCAAGACCTAAATGATCGGTAGGTGTTGTGTTGTAGATGCCATGTGAAGCGGGAACCTCCTTGATATTCTCTAAAGCTGCACGGAGTGCCGCACGAAAAGCTGGCGTCCCTGGCTTTCCTCCCTTTAATGCTTCTGGGATTGCTGCGCTCATTACCTGACCAGCATCCCACATGTGACCACCGAATGTCGATACGGATCCTTTTCCATAGACATCTTCATAGGCTTTGTAGTAAGCCATTGCAGATTTTTTAACTGGATTAGTTGTTGGTAATTGCGGGGCTACAAGAATCGGTCCAACTGCAAGTAGTGTGCCTTCAACATCTTTTCCACCAACACGAATAAAGTCATTATTAGCGACACCCAAGGTCTGATATACGACTCCCTTAAAACCAACTTCTTTGAGAGTTTTTTGGGGAAGTACTGCTGGTGTACCAGAGGCGGCAATCAGAACAGCATCTGGTTTGCTACCAACAATACGGAGCGCTTGTCCAGAAACAGAGCTATCAGTTCTTACATAGCGCTCGTTACTAACTATCTTAATTTTCTTTAAATCAGTAGCGGTAACAAATGCCTGATACCAGCCTTCACCATATGCATCAGAAAATCCAATGAATCCAACTGTCTTAACACCGTTATTGGCCATATGCTCGGCAGTAGCTAAAGCCATAGAAATATCATTTTGAGTTGTCTTATACACCCAACGTCTTGGGCCATCTACAGGCTCAACAATTCTAGAGGCCGCAGAAACTGAAATCATTGGCGTTGTCCCTTCTGCAACCACATCAATCATGGCCAATGAATTAGGTGATGTAGAGGAGCCAATAATTAAATCAACCTTATCTTCAGAAATAAACTTGCGAGTATTTTTTACAGCAGCTGTGGTATCACTAGCATCATCTAAAATGATGTAGTTTATTTTTTGCCCAGCAACAATCTTTGGCAATAAGGCAACCGTATTTTTCTCTGGTATGCCCAAGGAAGCCGCAGGACCTGTTGTAGAAACAGTCACTCCAACATTAATGTCGGCAAAAGATAATGCACTAAAACAAAGAGCAACAGATAACAAAGTAATTTTGATAAATTTCATTTCACACCCCCAATAAGAAAATAACGCCGTCAATATTTCTAATTACAACTTTTTCCATCAACTTCAATTTCCCTCATCCTAAACTTCTGCACTTTACCGCTTGCTGTTGTGGGGTAATCATCTACCACTCTCACAATAGACGGAATTTTGTAACTTGCAATATTCCCTTTGCATTTAGCGCGCAAACTATCTACGTCAAGGGTTGCACCATGTTTCAAACGAATCCATGCGCATAATTGCTCACCATATAGCTCATCTGGAATTCCAAATACTTGAGCCTCTGCAATTTCAGGAATCGTGTGAAGATATTCCTCTATTTCCCGAGGAAAAATATTTTCTCCCCCACGTATCACCACATCCTTTAGGCGGCCGACTATCGCAACGCAGCAATCAGACCGCATCACAGCTAAGTCACCCGTATGCATCCAGCCATCTGCATCAATAGCATTTTTAGTAGCCTCATCATTTTGCCAATAACCGGGCATAACTAAGTAACCTTTTACACATAACTCTCCAGTGATCCCCTTGGAGAGAGTACTGCCTGAGATAGGATCAACTACTTTTACCTGCACATGTGGTAAAGGTGAGCCTACTGTTTCAACACGTTGCTCAAAAGTATCAAGCAATGTGGTTTGTAATGAAATAGGAGAGGTCTCTGTCATGCCATACACAACCGACATTTCCTCCATATTCATCTTATCAATGACTGCACGTAAAATTTCTGCAGGACAAGGTGCGCCACCCATCAAGCCCGTTCTTAATGTTTTTAAATCATATGAATTAAATTCAGGTAGGTTTAGCATGGCAATAAACATCATAGGCACGCCATAGATTGCAGAACATCCTTCACGTTCTACTGCATCGAGACAAGATTTAGCGTCGAAAGTTTCTGCAGGAAAGACAGTGGCAGCCCCCACAGAAAATGCGCCGAGTACGCCAATAACCATTCCAAAACAATGAAACATGGGTACTGGTAAACATACCTTATCTGAAGAAGTAATTTGTAACCTATAAGAGATTTGTATAGCGTTATTGACTAGATTGAAATTAGTTAATGTAGCTCCCTTAGGATTACCTGTAGTACCCGATGTGTATTGAATACTAACTAACTGATTGGGCTTACACGCATCGCTCAAATTTTCGATATCTATATGTGATGTTTTAACCGGATTTTCAAGAAGCTCATTCCACGATATTGAGCCAGAGTACTTCTCATCTCCAAAAGTAAACAATAACTTTAAATATTTAGAATTTTTAATAACTTGATTAGCTGCTCCCAAGCAATCAAAATTACGGAAGTTGGGATGTAAAAATAACGCCTTGCATCCAGAATGTTCAATTACATAGCCTAATTCAGTCAAGCGATACGCAGGATTGATGTTAACAAGAATGGCGCCAATCTTTGCGACTGCAAATTGAACAACTACCCACTCATATCGATTAGCGCTCCAAATACCAATTCTGTCTCCCTCTAAAATTCCTGAAGCGAGCAATCCAGAGGCCACATCTTTTGATAGTCGATCTAAATCTTGGAAACTCAAAATCTTGCCCTGCCATACACTGATGACGGCAGGTTTTGATGGAAAGTTATCAACCGATTCCTTCAATACGTCATTCACAGACATATTTCTGAGAGGCGGATTATTACCGCCTATTGCAATTGAAAGTGCGCTAGTAGGCATTATTAAACATGAAGTAGATGTTAAACATGGTATCTAATTACATCAATTTTTCTTAAGTAAATTTTTATCAAAAAAAGATATGGGTTGTAAATTTCCACTCATGATTTCTTCTTTTGCATGATTTTTCTCTAAGCACCGATTTACACCATCCCTTATTGCAGAAGAGGCATCTGCATTAATTTCTATAGCTGGTTTAACAATATGGTTCATTAATTTGTCAAAATCCCCAAGACTCTCTCTATATGTTCCGCTATAACCTTTAATTATTCTTGCACTTAAGGCTACTTCTAATGCAAAGTTATATGAAATTTTTCGACTCAAGTCTATAAGGTTTAACCATCCCTCGATAGATTCTTGTTCAGCAGCATAGCGATACCCAAAACGTCGAATTATCTTTAATTTAGAAACAAGCCAAAGAAGGCTAAAGCCAGAGATGCTGCTAGTTTTTAAATGCAAGCCAAAATTAAATTTTTCTAAAATCTCACGCTTCTTTGCCCAATTGATAATGGGTTTTGCAATAGAGGGCGGCAAAAACCCACAGAACTCTTCTAGTCCGGGCTTAAAGTACTCAGTGATTATTACGACTGATCCTGGCTGTACACTGGCCTCTTTATAAACTCGCTCAAACCTGGTTCTTCTTGTTTTTAAGTATGCGACCTTAATTAAGTCATCAAATGACATTCGTAGCGCTAAATATCTTGCTGTCTCAGGTAATAATTCGTTATTTAATTCAGTGGAATTATCGGAGGGCGTTGATAATAAAAATTTCAGCCTCTCCAAATATAGCTTTGCATAGCTTATATTTTGATAAACAGTCAAACGACGTATACCTTCCTCAATAAACAGGTGGGCGTTCGCCGAAAACATCTGCTGTGCCTGCTTAATTAGAGCTTCAACATCTCGCTCAGATGAAGTTAAGCTGAGCGTTAGAGCTGAATGACTGTGTGAAGATTCTTGCTTTGCACCGCCAACCAAATCATAGGCGTAAGAAAATCCAGATAAATTTACTTTCACAGCAAATCCCGAAGTCTCAATCACTTTTTCAAAAACACTCCTATTGATAGGTAAAAAACCGCTTCCCGCTAATGCCCCAAACATAATCGAACTGATCGCACTCTTCGTTGCAGAAACAGCTTGATCCATATCAAAGATGATGCTTTTTTTTGCCAATGCTCTAACTGCATCTGCAGCACGAGACACATCATAACGACCGTCGCCAATATGGGATTTTTCAGAGGTTGCGAACACTCGATGTTCAGAAGTAATTAAGGTAGTGCGATTTGGTGTTATGTAACCTGACTGCAAAACCCTTGCTGCTTCAATCAACTCAGAAGCTATGACTAAGTCAACCATTCCTGGCATCGGTGTAAGGGCAAGGGCTTGGGTTGAATCCTTATCAGCTAACTCAATATAGTAAGTAGTCGCCCCCGTTCTTTGCGCCACACCTGGAATAGAAGTGCATTGAACACGCATGCCACTCAACCTGGCTGCCTCTGCAATCCAGTCAGTTAATGTGCCGCCACCCTCGCCACCTAATGCGGCTATCAGAATGGAAATGGACTTTTTATCTTGGATCATTTTGATGGGTATAGCAAATGATTTGGTAATCTTCTTCCCTGCATGGCGGAGATAAAGAAATTACGAAGAAAATAAAAGGCTGAATCTATCAATCCAGGGTTTCGAATTGTTTCCACTCGATAAAATGATGGGCATAAAACAGCAGCATGAGCAACTTCCCCGCAATTTCCACAACCAATACAGCTACTGTTTACAGTTGTTACTGGGTCGACTCTTAAGGGGTCGGGATTCTCTTTGATGGTTAAGGAAGGACATCCGGACAGCCTAATGCAAGAATGATCTCCGGAGCATGTATCTTCATCAACGCCAAATTTTGTGTTAACAACCCGTTTACCTAACTTTAATTTTTGCGCAATTAGAGGTTTGATTCGGCGTTGCTTTGCTAAAGCACACTCTCCATCTGCAATGATGACTCTTAACCCCTTTGTATCATCTTTGACGGCTCGTTTTAGGGCCTTAATCATTTTCTCTACTTTGTAGGATGGAATAGTCTTGATCCAACTAACGCCAACCCCACGTAAAGCTGACTCGATATCCATATCAACTGGCTGATCTTTGAAATTAACACCGCTAGAGGGGATATTTTGATGTCCTGTTGCTGATGCATATCCATTTTTTAGTAAAACTAAAATACCACTTCCCTTATTAAACACATAGCTAGCAACACCTGAAGTCAAGCTACTATGCCAAAACCCTCCGTCGCCCCCAATGCTAATGACCGGCTTTTCCATTAAGGGAGAAAGCCCCGCAGATGAAGCTAAACCCATGCCGTAACCAAGTATCGTGTTGCCAGCAAAGAATGGTTCTAGAGTGGCAAAACTATGGCAGCCTATATCGGCACTTATATGTAAGGGCCCAATATCTTTTTGAAGTAACTTCAGGGCAGAAAATACGGGTCTCTCAGGGCACCCAGTACAAAAAGTGGGGTATCGAGGTGGCACTGGCACACCTAATAATTCAGCGGCCTTTTTCTTAATAGATTCAATGTAGTCAATTGATTCAAGTGGCTTGGTATCAAGGCCAATGTGAATATGATCTGCGGCAAATTTCCCAATTCCTTCCAGCATTACCAGCCCAATATATTCTCCAGCCAATGGGAAGTAATTCTTACCGCCGACATTCGTGCTAAGTTTCAAGTCATGACAAAACGCTTTGATTGCTTGCTCAAGAAACGCCGGCTGCCCTTCCTCAACAATCAATATATTCTTTTTATTCCTACAAAATTCTTGGATCTCAGTAGGAACCAGCGGGTAGGTAACATTCAAAACATAGAGTGGAATTTTAGAGATGCCATTTTTATCAATTAAGCCAAACGTCTCTAGCGCTCTAATGATTCCGTTATATAAGCCACCCTGCACAACAATACCAACATCTTCCAACTCTCCAGTGAAGAATTCATTCAGTTTTCTCTCTTGGATATATCTAACTGCTTCAGGCCATCTAACATTAATCTTCAACTTTTCCTGTACATAAGTTGCCGGCGGGAGGCTTATTTTGTCTGGCTCAAACAGGGATGATTGTAATTTATTGACTGTTGATATCTTTGGCTTAATATTGGTTTTAGTTTTGAAACTACCAGTCATATGACATGCCCGAATTCTGAGTTCAAGCATTACTGGAGTGTTGCTTGCCTCAGATAAACTAAAAGCTTCCTCAACCATATTTACAATGTGCTCAAGATCAGGGCGAGGATCGAGCAACCATATTTGGGATTTCATGGCAAAGGCATGACTGCGCTCTTGAATAATGCTTGAGCCCTCTCCGTAGTCCTCGCCAATGACAATCACTGCCCCCCCATAAACACCAGCAGAAGCTAAGTTAGAAAGGGCGTCTGATGCAACATTGGTACCCACAATAGACTTGAAAGTAATGGCGCCACGTATTGGGTAATTGATTGAAGCGCTCAACATTGCGGCTGCGCTTGCTTCATTGGCACAGTTTTCCACATGAACTCCTAAATCAGACAAATATTCGCCGGCATCAGAAAGTACATCTATTAAATGGGAGACTGGTGCGCCTTCGTATCCCCCTACATAAGAAACGCCAGATTGAAGAAGTGCCTTGGTAACGGCCAGAATCCCTTCTCCCTCGAAGATCTCCCCATCGCCTAATTTAAGCTGAGCAACTTCTTTTTTGAATGAACGTTCTGCCAAGGGTCTTCCTTATTTTTTATCTACAGATTAGCCATATACATTGGTTTTTTTAGGATAGACACATATTAAAAATCTATCAATACTATAATTTGTATATGTAATATAGATAAAGTAGATAATTTAGATAAAGTCACTCGAGCTAACCCCATGAAAACATTAGATTTAAATTTAGTCAGAATATATGTGTCGATATTTGAGGCAAAGTCCGTATCCAAGGCCGCAGTAATACTCTCAATGACTCAGCCTTCAGTTAGCTATGGGTTAGCCCGCCTACGAGAAGTTTTTAAGGACAGGCTTTTTGAACGTA
>CANISN010000011.1 GCA_947470165.1 Burkholderiaceae bacterium
AACCCTAGCCGAGATGCGCAGTGTCAAAAAGACTGGGAGTCAGTCGCCCGTCCTTGGCAAAAACTAGTTCAAGGTAGCCGTGGATCGGCAGCTTACGCAATGACCGAAGATCAGGCTTTGACCGATTTTCGCTGGCAGCTTGAGGAGTTGAGAGTAGCCCTATACGCTCAAGAGTTAAAGACCCCAACCCCGATGTCACTAAAGCGCCTAGAAAAGGTCCTATCCAGCTTGCGCTAAATCAAGTCGACTGATGTTGCGTAGGCAAACTGGGTCATCAATTGCTTACAATATGGCTTATGTACACATTTATCAATAAAGCCAAATTTGCTGCTATTTCAGCTCTGACTGCATTTGCACTAATGGGATGGCAAAATCTCGCATTTGCTCAAGCACCAATAACAGCTGAGCCTAAGATAGCAATCGTATTGAACTCCGGCGAAGCAACAGTAAGTTTGATTGATATGCCCACTCGCAAAGTCATTAAGACTGTCCCAGTTGGTAAAGAGCCCCATCACCTGATGATGACTCCTGACCAAAAGACACTCCTCGTTGCTAACGCTGCAGGTAATGACATTACCTTAATGAATCCCGTGAGTGGTGAGTTAACTGGCAGAATTCCGGATATTATTGATCCTTACCAAATTGGCTATTCACCGAACCATAAGTGGTTTGTTGCAAACGGCAATCGTTTGGATCGTGTCGATGTGTATCACGCACAAGGTGCTGATCTGAAGTTGGCTAAGTCGATTAAGCTCGGTAAGACACCAAGTCATGTAGCCTTTACTGCTGATAGCAAAACTACATTCATTACCTTACAAGATTCCAATGAGCTAGCCGCCATTGATTTAGAGACCCAAACCGTTATGTGGAAGATGACCACGGGTAAAGTGCCTGCTGGTGTGTGGATGACTCCTGGGGATCAATATTTATTAGTTGGCATTACCGGTGAAGACTACGTTCAAGTTATTGATTGGAAAAATCGTAAAGAAGTAAAGCGAATATTTACGGGTAAGGGCGCTCATAATTTCCGCCCACTTGGGGATAAGAAGCATGTATTTGTGAGTAATCGGATTGCATCTTCCATAAGCCAAATTAATATGCAGACTTTAGAAAAAGTAGGTGACATCACGGGATTACCTGCGGGTCCTGATGATATGGAGATCACGCCTGATGGAAAAACTCTCTGGGTGACTTTGCGCTTCTCAAAAAAAGTTGGGGTAATAGATATTCCCTCGATGAAGCTACTTTCGGTAATTCCTGTTGGCCGCTCTCCTCACGGCGTTTTCTTCACGCCACATGCTAGCTGGGAATAACTTCAGTAGATGCGCTTGAGACTAACTCTCACAAGACTTGCGGCACTGTTTTTTCTGGTGACAACTTCTTCTCTCGGTTATGCGCAAGAAGCGCAGTGTAAAAAAACGGTTTACCTGACCTTTGATACGGGCAATATGTCAGTGGCACAAACAGTAGCCGATATCTTGAATCGCCAAAATATCAAAGCAACTTTTTTCCTCGCCAATGAAAAGACCAATCGCGGTGACTTTGCTTTGGATGATTCTTGGAAGTCCTACTGGCAAGACCGCGTTCGTGAAGGTCATCATTTTGGGAGTCATACCTTTGATCATCTCTATTTTGTAAAGGATGGCCCAGGTACAGAAATCTTTGCCAAGCCACAGTTTGGATCTCAGGCGGGAGTCATAAGTTTGTATAACGAAGCGACTTACTGCCGAGAAATCAGTAGGGTAGATGATCGATTTAGAGAGTTAACAGGTACAAATCTTCAGAAGATTTGGAGGGCTCCTGGTGGTAAAACCTCTCCTCGTTCCATCAAAATGGGCAGTCAGTGTGGCTACCAACATATTGGCTGGAGTCCAGCGGGATTTTTGGGCGACGAGCTCAGCTCTCAAACTCATCCCAATCAGATGTTATTAGATAAAGCGACTAGTAATATTCAGGATGGTGATATCACAATGGCCCACTTGGGTATTTGGTCTAGAAAAGATCCCTGGGCACCTGCAGTTTTAGAGCAACTTATTATTAAACTTAAAAATCGAGGCTTTTGTTTTGCAACCCTGCCAAAACTCGATAAATAAGTCAAAATACAATGATGGTGTCTATTTCTCTACTTGACAGTATTTCAGCCGCTTACGCTAGCATTCAAGAATTTTTGTTTGCCAATATTGCCGGCCCGATTTTGTATCAACTTGATCTCATGGCGATGGCAGAGGATGTCTTTGATGGGATCGACTGGTTTTTATTTGGCTGTATTCAAATCATTCTGATTATGTTTGTATTGCGTACTTGGGAAAGGTTTGCCCCAGCCGAACCTCAGGAGCGCATTCTCAAGACCTATAAAGCAGATGTTATTTACACCCTCTTTCATCGCTTGGGTATTTTTCATGGCCTTTTTTTTATTGCCCTATCAGACTTCTTCTTCGAAATTGACTCGGTATTGCATGATTTCCGTTTTGCTAGGCTCAATGTGGAATCTTGGTATCCGCCGATCACGTCTATTCCCTTGATTAGCTTTTGTATCTACTTTGTCCTGCTAGATTTTGTTGAGTACTTCTATCATCGAACTTCACATACCTTCAACTGGTGGTGGCAACTACATGCTTTGCATCACAGCCAAACCGTGATGACCGCTTGGTCTGATGATCGCAATCATATTTTGGATGACATCATGCATGCTCTGGTGTTTTCTTTCTTTGCTTTATTGTTCGGCGTTCCTCCTGGCCAATTTATTTTATTAGTTGTTTTCAGTCAGCTCATCCAAAGCTGGCAACATGCCAATATCAAGGTGGATCTTGGGGTATTTAAATATCTGCTGGTTTCACCGATGTTTCATCGCATGCATCACGCAGTAGGCTATGGGCACGAAGCTAAAGGTAAACCTGGGGTGTTAGGCGGCTGTAATTTTGGAGTACTGTTCCCTTGGTGGGACATGCTATTGAATACCGCTATCTTCTCAAGCCATGCTCACCCAACAGGGGTGAGAAATTTGTCTGTATCGCCTAATGTGCTACATCAGCAATGGCAAGGCTTTATCCATGCTGCTCGCGAGATCTTTCCTAAGGGCAAATAAATTTTATGGATAGCATGCAACAAGTCTTTAAGTCTTTTGGCCTCGCTTTGGTTGGCACTATGCATCCCAAAATGCTCTGGTTAAGCTTGCGTCCATTCTTGATTGTGTCTGTGTTGTGGGGTTGCTTAATTTGGCTTACTTGGACACCCGCTTTGGAGATACTCGGTATTTTTCTCACGACCTCTATTTTCACGAGTTGGATTCAGGATGGTCTGATCTGGGCGGGCTTTGAAAATGCGAGAGCATGGATTGCGCCCCTCTTTTTTGTGATGTTGCTTATTCCCCTGATCTCAATTAGTTTGCTGGTATTTATTGCCCTTACAACTGTGCCATCAATTGTAAAAATGCTCACTCGCCAGCATACTTATAAAGATATTGAAAAGAAGGAGGGCGGCGGATTATTAGGTAGCTTTATCTATACGATCTGGTCAGCACTGATTTGTTTGGCTCTAGTCATGTTGACATTGCCAGTTTGGTGGGTACCCCCCTTAGTTGCAGTTTTGCCCCCATTACTCTGGGGTTGGCTAACCATGCGTTTAATGTCTTATGATGTGCTGGCACAACATGCTAGCTCTCAAGAACGCGATACCCTTTTACATCAGCATCGTTGGCCGCTACTCGCTATGGGTATTGTTTCTGGCATGCTTGGAGCTGTACCTACCTTTTTTTGGGCTACCTCAGCACTGGCCTTAGTGTTATTTCCGATTGTGAGTTTTATTGCGCTTTGGATCTATTCATTGATCTTTGTATTCGCAGCACTCTGGTTTGCACACTATTTGCTTGAAGCATTAAAAGAGTTACGCAGAATTGAATTGGATCAGTCCTTAAATATTGAGGCACGTGTCATTGATCAGGAACTCCCAAACTATGGTTGATGTTGAATTCAAAGTACGCCGTTTTGGTTTGATTGTGATTGGCGATGAAATTCTGTCTGGACGCCGTCAAGATAAACACCTGAGTAAATTGATTGAACTTCTCAATGAGCGGGGCCTTAGCCTCTCTTGGGCCAAGTATGTCGCAGATGACCCTAATCAAATTACTGCAACACTGAAAGATAGCTTCGCTAGCGGAGATGTCGTTTTTAGCACCGGCGGGATTGGCGCGACTCCCGATGATCACACTAGGCAGTGCGCTGCTTTAGCCCTAGGTACTGCAACAAAATTACATCCAAAGGCGCAAGAGTTGATAGCGGGGCGTATTCAGTCGATGGCAGAGGGCGATCCTCTAAAGGCCGACCTCAATACTCCCGAGAATCAACATCGCTTTAGGATGGGTGAGTTTCCGATCGGTAGCGACATTATTCCCAATTCTTATAACCAAATTCCTGGTTTTTCTATTCTGGAACACTATTTTGTACCTGGCTTTCCGGTGATGGCTGCACCTATGATGGCCTGGTGTCTTGATACCCACTATCAGGATTTATTTCATCGTGAGAACTGGGCGGAACAGAGTTTTATTGTACCCAAGGGAATTGAGTCCACTTTAACGCCTTTAATGGAGCGTATTGAGGCAACTTTTCCTGGGGTGAAAGTGTTTAGCCTTCCATCTGTTGGTGATGCAGTAAAAGGCGGTGTTTATGCTGAACGCCATATTGAGCTGGGGATTAAGGGCAACGCCAATCTTCTCGAAAATGCTTGGATTGCACTTCGTGCAGGCACTGAAGCTTTGTCTTATGAAATTCATGATATTCCCAGGTCTTAAAATGCACTAATTTAGTGCAATAAAGGTATTTTTAAGGCCTCTGAGGGGTTTTTCAGCACTTAAATAGTGCAATAATGACTCTTCCCATTTGTTTGCTTCAGTAAATTAGATACATCCCATGGGCATGTTTGATGCCTGGAATGAACAAGGGTGTACGCCTTAAGTTTGTATTCCGAGTTTAGTTAATAGAGGAGATTTGCATGACGAAGACCGTCGCTGATGTGATGAAGTTGGTTAAAGAGAAAGAATGTACTTTCATTGATTTCCGCTTTGTAGATACAAAGGGTAAAGAGCAGCATGCAACGGTACCTATTTCTGCATTTGACGAAGATAAGTTTGAGAGCGGTCATGCGTTTGACGGCTCATCCATTGCTGGCTGGAAAGGTATTGAGGCATCTGACATGTTGTTGATGCCAGATCCAACAGCTTGCTACATCGATCCTTTCTATGAAGAGTCAACATTAGTGATCACTTGTGATGTGATTGAGCCCTCTGACGGTAAAGGTTACGACCGTGATCCACGTTCTATTGCTAAACGTGCTGAGTCTTATTTAAAAAGCACTGGCTTAGGCGATACCGCTTATTTTGGCCCAGAGCCAGAATTCTTTATTTTTGACGGCGTCCGTTGGGGCTCTGACATGCAAGGTTGTTTCGTTAAAGTAGATTCTGAAGAGGCTCCTTGGTCTTCATCTGCTGAAATCGATGGTGGTAATTCTGGTCACCGACCAGGTAAAAAAGGCGGTTACTTCCCAGTCTCTCCAGTAGATTCATTCCAGGATATGCGTTCTGAAATGTGTTTGATCCTCGAGTCATTAGGTATTCCTGTTGAAGTTCATCACCATGAAGTTGCTGGCCAAGGCCAAAACGAATTAGGCACCAAGTTCAGCACATTAGTGCAGCGTGCTGACTGGACTATCTGGCAGAAGTATGTCGTTCAAAACGTAGCACATGCTTATGGCAAGACAGCAACTTTTATGCCTAAGCCTATCGTTGGCGATAATGGTTCTGGTATGCACGTTCACCAATCTATCTGGAAGAACGGCGAGAACTTATTTGCTGGCAACGGTTATGCAGGTTTGTCAGAGTTCGCATTGTTCTACATCGGCGGCATCATCAAGCACGCTAAAGCATTGAATGCGATCACCAATCCAGGCACAAACTCTTACAAGCGTTTGGTTCCGGGCTTCGAGGCTCCAGTGAAGTTGGCTTACTCTGCTCGTAATCGTTCTGCTTCGATTCGTATTCCGCACGTTTCTAGTCCTAAAGGTCGTCGTATTGAGACTCGTTTCCCTGATCCATTGGCCAATCCATACCTCTGTTTCTCTGCATTGATGATGGCTGGTTTAGATGGTGTTCAGAATAAGATTCATCCAGGTGAAGCTGCTGACAAGAACTTGTATGACTTGCCACCAGAAGAAGATGCAAAGATCCCAACCGTTTGTGCAAGCTTAGAAGAAGCATTAGATGCCTTGAACAAAGATCGCGAGTTCTTGACTCGTGGTGGTGTCTATACAGATTCTATGCTTGACGCATATATCGCATTGAAGATGGAAGATGTCACACGTTTCCGTATGACAACTCATCCGATCGAATTCGATATGTACTATTCCCTGTAAACGAAGGAGTCATGTTGAGCGCAGGTCTATTGCGCAATTCGTTCAAAGGGGCAGCTTCGGCTGCTCCTTTTTTTCCGACATTGCTTGATCAAATGCCTAATGCCATCGTGGTGTTCGAGGCAGTGAACCAACAATTGGTTTACGTGAACCCAGCTGCAGAATCTGCATTGGATCTTTCTCGTAAGTCTCTTGAGGGTCAGTCTGTGCTTAGCTTGTTTGGAGATAACCAGTCGCTCA
Organism: Burkholderiaceae bacterium; assembly: GCA_947470165.1. Lineage (GTDB taxonomy): Bacteria > Pseudomonadota > Gammaproteobacteria > Burkholderiales > Burkholderiaceae > Polynucleobacter. The sequence continues at coordinate 6,640 of CANISN010000011.1, forward strand.
ATCATATGATTGAAGAGGTTAAAGCGGGGCATGTATTTGCGCAACGCCAAGAAATGGTGTTGCACTCCTTGCCTGGAAGTATTCATCAGGAGTTAATTCCTGCGCACGTAGTGGTAGCAAGCCTTGAGGATCCCTCACTCCTGATGATGGAATGGTTCACGATTGATCAACAGTTGCGAAGTGAACGTGATGAGCGTGTGACGCAGCAAGTTGAGGCAAATAAACAATTAATGCGTAACTTGGCGCATGAAATTAAAAATCCTTTGGGCGGTATTCGGGGTGCCGCTCAATTACTAGAGTACGAGCTTTCAGAGAAGGGTTTGCGTGAATATACCCAAGTCATCATCAAAGAATCTGATCGTCTACAAAATCTAGTAGATCGACTACTAGCTCCGCATCGTAAAGCGCATGCCATGGAGCCATTTAACGTTCACGAAGCCTTAGAGCGAGTGCGAAGCCTAGTGTTAGCTGAATTTCCTAAGGGCTTACAGATTATTCGTAACTATGACACCAGTCTTCCTGAGCTGCTGGGTGATCGTGAGCAGTTAATCCAAGCAGTCTTAAATATTGCCCATAATGCAGCCCAAGCGCTTTCTGAAGAAATTAGCCAAGGCACCGCTCAAATTGAATTAAAGACTAGAGTAGCTCGCTCTGTGACTATCTCTAAACAACGCTACAAGATGGCGATGGATTTGCATGTGATCGATAACGGGCCTGGTATTCCAGAAGATATTCGTGAGCGTATTTTCTTTCCATTAGTTTCAGGTAGAGATGGAGGCAGCGGCCTGGGTCTCACCTTAGCTCAAACTTTTGTACAGCAACATCAGGGCTTTATCGCCTGTGACAGCCGTCCTGGACGGACTGATTTCCAAATTCAAATTCCTTACCGTAGGCAGGAGAAAGTATTATGAAACCCGTTTGGATCGTGGATGATGATCAATCAATTCGTTGGGTACTAGAAAAAGCACTGACTCGTGAGAACATCCCGCATAAAAGTTTTTCTAATCCCAATGACGTGCTTAATGCCCTAGAAAAAGAGATCCCACAGGTATTGATTTCCGATATTCGCATGCCTCGTGGAAATGGCTTGGATCTCTTACAGAATGTAAAAGAAACTCACCCCATGCTGCCAGTAATTATCATGACCGCCTACTCTGATTTGGACTCAGCGGTATCGTCTTTTCAGGGAGGCGCCTTTGAATACCTCACTAAACCGTTTGATATTGATAAGGCGGTAGAGTTGATCCGTCGCGCGATGGAGCAAAGTGAGCGTAATCAGTCCGCTAATAAAGAGATCAATGGTTGGAGGCAAGACTCCACTGAAATTATTGGTCAAGCCCCCGCAATGCAGGAAGTCTTTAGGGCGATTGGGCGCCTTGCTCAGTCTCATTCAACAGTATTAATTACCGGTGAATCTGGAACAGGTAAAGAGCTAGTGGCTCAAGCATTGCATAAGCATAGCCCTCGAGCCAAAGGCCCATTCGTGACATTTAGTACTGCGGCAGTCCCTAAGGACCTATTAGAATCTGAATTATTTGGGCATGAGCGTGGTGCTTTTCCCGGAGCCCTGACTCTGCGTCGTGGACGTTTTGAGCAGGCTGATGGCGGCACTTTATTTTTAGATGAAATCGGTGAGATCCCATTAGATCTGCAGACGAGATTGTTACGTGCTTTAACAGATGGGCATTTTTATCGTGTTGGCGGCCAAGATCCGATTAAGGCAAATGTTCGAATCATTGCATCGACCCACCAAAATCTTGAGGCACGAGTTGCTGCTGGTGCTTTCCGTGAAGACTTATTGCATCGCTTAAATGTGATTCGCTTACGGATGCCAGCCTTGCGTGAGCGCATCGAAGATATCCCAGCATTGGCTCGCTATTTCATGTTGTCCTGTGCAAAGTCTTTGGCTGTTGAAGCTAAAAAACTCTCAGACGAGGTTGTGAAAGAAATCAGCTCAATGCCGTTCCATGGCAATGTTCGGCAATTAGAAAACCTCTGCCATTGGTTGACTGTGATGACACCATCTAATGTAATTGGTATTAGCGATTTACCTGCGGATATATTGACTGAAGCTAGTGAGCAGCCTATTGTCTTGCAAGGAGAGTCTAGCCCAGGTAATTCATCAGTCGCACGAACTGGATCTCTTGATTGGGAGATTGGATTAGGACGCTTAGCAGTCAAAATGCTGCAAGATGGAGATACAGGTGTATACGATGCTCTGTGCTCTAAATTTGAAAAGGCGGTTCTAAAAGCTGCACTCGAGGTGACTCGCGGAAGACGTGTTGAGGCTGCGCAACGCCTTGGAATTGGGCGTAATACGATTACTCGTAAGTTGCAGGAGTTGGGAATAGATGACTGAGTTTGTACGAATAGCTGCTTGGAACGTCAATTCACTGAAGGTGCGTTTACCTCATGTACTGAAATGGCTCCAGGATCAAGAAAAGGTCAAGAAGCCAATTGATGCTCTTTGCCTTCAGGAGCTTAAGCTCACTGATGATAAGTACCCGCATAAGGAGCTTGAAGAGGCGGGATATGTGAGTCTTGCTGCTGGACAAAAGACTTATAACGGAGTTGCCATTATTGTTCGCAAAGCAGCCTTAGCTCCAATTGCATCTGATGCAAGCACTACTTTTTTAAAGCCCATCAGAAACATTCCAGGTAATGTAGATGAGCAGCAGCGTATCTTAGCTGCAACTATTCCTTTTGCAGGAATGCAGCCCATTCGTTTGATATCAGCATACTTTCCCAATGGCCAGTCGCCTGATAGTGACAAGTTTGTTTATAAGCTGGCCTGGCTCAATGCGCTTGAAGATTGGCTAAAGGATGAGTTAAGCCATAATAGTCGCTTAGCTTTATTGGGTGATTTTAATATTGCACCTACCGATACCGATGTACACGACCCATCTAAATGGATAGGGCAAAACTTAGTTTCTCTGGAAGAGCGCAAGGCCTTTCAGCAACTGCTAGACCTGGGATTAACTGATTCCTTTCGAATGTTTGAGCAGGTAGCAAAATCATTTAGTTGGTGGGACTACCGCATGATGGGCTTTAGACGAAATGCGGGGATGCGTATCGATCACATCCTCTTGAGCGAAGCCCTTAAAGATAAATGCAAGGCAAGTATGATTGATAAAGAGCCGCGCACTTGGGAACAGCCTTCAGATCATGCTCCAGTCATTGCAGAAATCAAGACCTAGGCAGCTAGCCCGCCATGTCGAAGTAGTGCATCAATACTAGGCTCTCGACCTCTAAATGCTTTAAAGGATTCAGCGGCGGGGCGGCTACCACCAACCTCCAGAATTTCTTCCCTATAACGTTTGCCGGTTTCAGCATTCAGTACGCTGCCAGTCAACTTCGCTGCCTCTTCAAAAGCTGAGTAAGCATCAGCAGAAAGAACCTCAGCCCACTTATAGCTGTAGTACCCAGCCGCATAGCCACCTGCAAAAATATGACTAAATGAATTAATCCAACGAGAGATCTCAGGTTGCGAAATGACACCATATTCATCGGCGATAGCTCTTGAGATATCGAGCACAGCCTGACCTTTTGTACCCTTTACATCAAAGTTTGAATGTAAACGCCAATCCGTTAATGACATCACGATTTGTCGTAAGGTAGCTAAACCATTTTGAAAATTCTTAGCGGCTAACATTTTGTCAAAGAGTTCCCGCGGTAAAGGTTTGCCTGTTTCTGCATGTGCTGTCATTTTCTCCAGCACTTCCCATTCCCAGCAGAAATTTTCCATAAATTGACTCGGTAGTTCAACTGCATCCCATTCAACGCCATTGATTCCTGAGACACCTAAAGCACTCACTTGAGTGAGTAGGTGATGCAGACCATGACCACTCTCATGGAAGAGGGTAATGACATCATCATGGGTAATAGTGGGCTGTCGTAACACGCCATCTACTTTGACGGGTGCTGCAAAGTTACAGACTAAATAAGCGACAGGGATCTGAATTTCTCCACTGGGAAGCTCTCTGCGTCCACGAGCATCATCCATCCAAGCGCCACCCCGCTTACCAGGGCGTGCATAGGGGTCTAGATAGAAATAAGCCCGTATTTTTCCAGCGTGATCTTTCACTGCAAAAGATTGCACGTCGCTATGCCAAGTAGGCAGGTCAGCAGATTCAATCTTGACATTAAAGAGCGTCTGAATGACCCCAAACAATCCATCCAGTACCTTAGTTAATGGGAAATATTGCTTAAGTTCATTCTCAGAGAAAGAGTAGCGTTCTTGTTTTAAGCGCTCAGCAGCAAAGGGAACATCCCAGGGCTCAAGTCCATCAGTTGATGTATTAATGAGCCCAAGATCCGATTTAGCAAAAGCACAAAGCTCTTGCCAGTCTTTTTGGGCAAAAGGTTTTGCTTTAATGGCGAAGTTTGTTAGAAATGTATCTACCTCGTCTACAGAATTGGCCATTTTTGGCGCCAAGCTTAAATCCGCATAATTAGAAAATCCTAACATGTGAGCTTCTTCATCTCGAAGGCGCAGTTGATCTAACATATTCTGCGTGTTATCCCAAGTGATGTTGCCGTTAGAAAATTGTGGCCCTAGCTCAGAAGCTCTCGTAACATAGGCTTCATACATCAGTCGGCGCAATGACTGATTCGCAGAATACTGCATCACTGGATAGTAAGAAGGGAAGTGCAATGTAAATGCCCAGCCTTGGAGACTCTTCTGCTGTGCAAGATCTGCTGCTGCAGCAATAGCATCTTCTGGCAGACCAGCTAACTCGGAAATATCTTGGATTACATGAATAAAGTTATCGGTTGCATCCAACACATGATCAGAAAAAGCTTTGCCTAATAAAGCCTGCTCGTCTTGAATTTCAGAAAATCGGGGTTTTTGAGAATCAGAAAGTTCAGCCCCGCCAAGACGAAAATCCCGCAATGAGTTCTCAATTACTTTTTTCTGAGCAAGATTGAGTGAGGAAAAGCTGGGGCTTTGATTGAGACTCTTAAACTTTTGATAGAGCTCAAGGTTTTGCCCTAAGCCAGAGAAGAAAGCGGTAACCTTGGGCATCATATCGCCGTAGGCAGTCCGTAGCTCAGGTGTATCTGCAACGTGATTGAGATGGGAGATCACACCCCAAGATCTACTCAAAGCTTCAGTGGCATCCTCGAGGGGCTCAACTAAATCATCCCAGTTTTCTGGGGTTGATGGCTTGACTGCATGATCCACCGCGTATTGCGCTTCTTTTAATAGAAATTCAATGGCGGGTGCAATATCACTCGGCTTTATTTCAGAGTAGGAGGCGATGCCTCTACCAAACGAAATCAATGGATTTTTTTGTAGATCAGCAGAAAGCTTTGGGGAAATAGAAATAGACATCCCTATAGCTTAATGGACGATGGAAACTTTTGCCAAATAGCTTGGCAATGCGATTCTACAGACTGGAAGAAGGTTTGGATGCCTTTTCTGCTGCTTCTAAGGTATTCATCAGCAGCATGGTGATGGTCATGGGACCAACACCGCCTGGGACCGGCGTAATCCAGCCAGCAATATATCTGACGGCATCAAAGTCAATATCACCGCATAGCTTACCATCAGGCAGGCGATTAATACCTACGTCAATCACTACTGCACCAGTTTTTACCATGTCACCAGTAATCATTTTGGGTTTACCGGTGGCAACCACCAGAATATCTGCATCTTTAGTATGGTGTGCCAAGTCGCGAGTCTTACTATTGCAGATGGTGATGGTTGCACCTGCTTGGAGTAATAGCATTGCCATAGGTTTGCCAACAATATTAGAAGCGCCCACAATGACTGCGCGAGCACCGCGAATCGGGTAATCAATGCTTTCTAGAATCTTCATGCATCCGTAAGGAGTGCAAGGCTTAAATTCTGGTTGACCCACCATCAAGGCACCAGCGTTAGCTACATGAAAGCCATCCACATCTTTTTCTGGAGAAATGGCTTCAAGTACACGTTCGGCTGCAATATGTTCAGGAAGTGGTAGTTGAACCAAGATACCGTGTATTGCTGGATCAGTGTTGAGCGTAGCAATGCGGGCAAGTAATTCTTTCTCACCCAACTCTGCCGAGTAGCGCTCAAGAACAGAATGAAAGCCGACATCTTCGCAGGCCTTTACTTTATTTCTGACATACACCTGGCTAGCAGGATTTTCGCCAACCACAATCACCGCTAATCCTGGTCTAACACCTTTAGCGGTAACAATTGCCCCACGTGCTGCAATTTCAGTACGAATTTTTTTAGAGAGGGCAACGCCATCAAGTAATTGTGCAGGCATGAAAAATTAATTTGGTTGTGGGTCGGAGAGTGCCAAGCGAAGAAGATCGGCAACAGTATTAACATTGAGCTTCTCCATGATATTGGCACGGTGTGCTTCTACTGTTTTGATGGAGATGCCTAGATCATCTGCAATCTGTTTATTTAAGCGGCCAGCCACAATGCGCTCAAGAACTTGGCGCTCGCGACCGGTTAACTTGCTCAAGAGGCTTTGGGTAACTTTGCGTTGGCTTGCTTGTGAGTAATCGATGCGCGCTTTTGAAAGCATGCGATCTACTAAACCGCAGAGATCATTTTCTTTAAATGGCTTTTCAATAAAATCGACTGCACCGCGTTTCATAGTAGAGACAGCCATGGAGACATCGCCATGACCAGTAATAAAGGCAACGGGCATTGGAAAATTTTCACTAATTAAACGTTCTTGCAATTCAAGACCAGACATACCTGACATACGAACATCAAGGATGGCGCAAGAGATTGTGGATTTATCTGTACTTTGAAGAGATTGTAGAAAACGTTCTGCACTGGCGTGACAGCGAACAACATAGCCATTACTTTCTAGTAGCCAAGTCAGGGAATCACGCACTGCTTCATCATCATCTACAACATAAACCACTTCAGCTTGATTGGGTTTGGTAGTAGTAGTACTGTTAATCATATTAGCTCTCGCAGATCAATCTAAAAAATTACATAAATTAAGTAATGGCCTCAGAGCCTGAGGATTCTAGGGGTAATAGTATTGTAAAGGTGCAGCCTGATAGCTTTGTAAGTTCTGCGTCCATCTTATTTTTTGCCCAAAGACGGCCCTGATGAGACTCGATGACGGAACGGCATATGTTCAAACCCATGCCCATACCATCACTTTTAGTGCTAAAAAAGGGCTCAAACATGTGCTCAATGACGGATTCTGCGATTCCGCCACCGCTATCAGTTACTTGGATCCGTAGCATGGCAGGGAAGGTGCTGGTATCGAGATCCGCAGAAATCTGAACGGGAGGGGCTGACCATCGAGAGGAGAGAGGATAGGCTTCCCTCACGCTGTCTAGGGAGTTCTTTAGGAGATTGACTAGCACTTGGAGTATCAAGACGGGATCTAAGTCAATCATTGGTAGATTTTCAGAGATTTGGGTGTTGATACTCAGGCGATGACGATGCGCTTCAATCTCCGCCAAACCCACTGCATCATTAATGATTTCGCTAATATCGCAAGATTTTCGTTGCGGCTCACTTCGCTTTACAAAACTCTTAATGCGCTGAATGATGGTACCTGCCCGATGCGCTTGATCAGATGCTTTTTCTAATGCCGGAAGAATATCTTTTTGCAAGATTGGGTCGAGCTGACCTTGCAAGCGTTTTGCTACGCCCATGCAGTAATTGGAGATTGCGGCAAGAGGTTGGTTTAATTCATGGGCTAGTGAAGAGGCCATTTCACCCATAGTAGTTAAGCGACTAGTAAATTGCATCCGCTCTTCTTGTTGGCGAGCTAAATCATCTGCCTCAATGCGAATCGTAATATCAGTAGCAATGAGAAGTTGTGCTAAATCTCCATCGACCCACGGTATGAAGCGCCTGCGAACCTCGTACCATTTTGAAGTTCCAGTGCCTTCATCAAGCAATTGAATTTCCTCTGATTCAGTTTCTTGATATAAAGATGATGGCGTAAAACTTTTCGTTGCCTTATCGCCAGAATGCTCAGTCAATTCTTGCATCGTATTTTGATGAATATCACCACCCGCTAATTCAAAATGACCTTTCGATGTATTGCCAAAACGCTCGCGATAAAAACGATTTGCAAATAACAACTCACCGGTCTCATTGGATACTACCGAAACTGCTGCATCTAGACCTTCTAGAACAGTTATAAAGCGATCTTGTGAGGCTGCTAATTCTTCACGAATTTTCTTTGGCTCGGAAATATCAATTAATGAGGTAACCCAGCCAGTCTGAATATCTTTTTCATTAATCAATGGGGCAATAAAGGTACGTGTCTGAATAATTGAACCGTTACGATGCAAAATAGAACCCTCTATACCAATTTTCTTCTCTTGACTTAAAGCTAGTTTGAGGGCCTTATTCATTTTCTCAGTAAGCTCATCTTTTTGTCCCTCAGGCCAAAAGACAAAAGGTGGATTTTGGCCAATCAGTTCTTTTGCAGACCAGCCCGTCATGTCGCAAAATGCCGGATTGACATAGGTGATTGTTTTATTCATATCGTGAGCACGGATACCCACGGGGGTTGAATTTTCCATGGCGCTACGAAAATTAGTTTCAGCGCGAAGGTTGGCCTCAGCTTCTTGGCGTACCTGCATTTGCTTTAATACTGACCACAGACTCCAAATCACAAATGCGCTCAAGCCTAAAACCACGCCAATCAACATTCTGAAAGTGAGATTGGTAGGCGGTGGATAGGTATCAATGCGCAGACTCAAGTTTGGGCTGAGTACCCCAATATCAAGGCTCGTTTGATTGCTAAAGGCACGCTTTGGGACATTTTTATCAGACGAAATCGCAAGGACTCTTTCACTGTCTGTAATCAGCGTGAATCGATATTGCCCTTTAAGTTCCCCGGGGATTACTTCGAGTATCCCCTGTGTTGTATACAGTACGGCAATCATGCCTTTTATTTCGTTACCCGATATTTGAGGCACCGTTTGCCAAAACACATTGCGGATTTCTTTGGAGATAAGTTCATTACTAGGAACTTCCAAGGATATAAATTGACTAAAAGCGGCTCTATTGGTTGCCGCGCTTAACTCAATCGTTTGTTTTAGAGCTTGGTTCATAACAGTTGCGTTTATACGCCTGTCAAACCAATCTGTTTTCATGTTGTCAGGTGGTATTTTCCACTGCCGCTCTCCCGCTGCATTTATCCAAATAATTTGAGCAATTTCATGATTATTCTGCAGTAAATTTTCTGCTTCGATAATGATGTTATCTTTTGATTTAGCAGATTCGCCTGTACTGATTAATTCTCTTGCAAATGATTGCAACACATCAGTATTGTTTGCAAAGCGTAACTGGATTCGCTGCTTTGCAAAAGAGAGCTCTCTAAATAAAGCGGCTTCTTGTTGACTTTTTTCTTGAAGTTGTAGGGTGCCCATAATGACCCCCATCACCACTGTAAAAAGCACGATTGCAATTAAAGGGGTGTAAACAAGCCTAAAACTCCGTAAGCGACGGAGCCATTTCACAGGCTTAAATTCCCAGATAAGAAATACAAATTTTTTCATGTAATCTGCTTATTTTGCCTTATTAAGACGCTTTTTTTGAATATTAGCTAGAAATGGCAAATTTATTTGCGTCGCAACAATATATCACATAGTGAGAAATACTATCATTATATGAAAAATTTCTTGTTTACACTTATAGACCTTTCTAGAATATTGTCTATAGAGTGAATCAATAAAAGTGATGTAACTAATGGAGGCAGTTTATGGCAGCAGTTCCAGATCAAATTTTGGGTAGCGCAGGAAAACTAGATGCAGATCCAGGTGAAACCCAAGAGTGGTTACAGGCTCTTGATGGTGTGATTCGTAATGAGGGTCCAGAGCGAGCCGCTTACCTCATCGACCAACAAATTTCGCATGCACGAGTGAATGGTGTAAATCAGCCATTCCATGCAGAAACACCCTACATCAATACAATTCCAGTAGAGCAGCAAGCGCGCTTACCTGGAGATCAAAATGTTGAGCACCGCATCCGTTCCTATACCCGCTGGAATGCTATGGCCATGGTCTTGCGTGCCAATAAAGATACTAACGTTGGTGGACATATTTCATCATTTCAGTCCGCAGCTACTTTATATGACGTAGGCTTCAACCATTTCTGGCATGCACCAACTCCTGAACATGGCGGTGATCTCATATTTGTACAAGGACACTCTGCACCGGGTGTTTATGCCCGCGCTTACATGTTGGGACGCTTATCAGATGAGCAGCTCAATAACTTCCGTCAAGAAGTTGGCGGTAAAGGAATTTCAAGCTATCCACACCCTTGGCTGATGCCAGATTTTTGGCAGTTCCCAACGGTATCTATGGGTCTTGGTCCCATCATGGCCATTTATCAAGCACGCTTTATGCGCTATATGCAGGATCGTGGATTTATTAAAGCTGAGGGTCGTAAGGTGTGGGCTTTTTTAGGTGATGGTGAAACAGATGAGCCAGAATCCCTTGGTGCAATCGGTATGGCGGGGCGTGAAAAATTAGATAACCTCATTTTTGTAGTGAACTGCAACTTACAGCGGCTTGATGGCCCTGTTCGTGGCAACGGAAAAATTATTCAAGAACTCGAAGGGGAGTTTCGTGGTTCCGGCTGGAATGTCATCAAAGTAGTTTGGGGCGGTCATTGGGATGCTTTGTTTGCACGGGATAAAAAAGGTATTTTGATGCAGCGTCTTGGCGAAATCGTCGATGGCCAATATCAAACCATGAAGGCTAAGAACGGCGCCTATGTTCGTGAGATCGTATTTAATACCCCTGAGCTAAAAGCATTAGTGAGCGACTGGAGTGATGATGAGATTTGGCAGCTCAATCGTG
>CANISN010000012.1 GCA_947470165.1 Burkholderiaceae bacterium
AAAAACTGACGCTGACGGGTATTTTAATTACCCATCACCACGCTGATCATACCGGTGGCATTCTGGCTTTATTAAAGGCTTTACACGCTGATGTGCCGGTATATGGCCCAGCGGCGATTGATATTCCAGGCCGCACTAATGCCATGATGGAGGGCGACAAGATTGAAGTGGCCGCACCGCGTGTCAGCCTTGAGGTATATGAGGTACCTGGCCATACCTTGAGCCATATTGCTTACTTTGCGAATATGCAAGCGAATACAGCCGAACCAATGTTGTTCTGTGGCGATACCTTGTTTGCTTCTGGCTGCGGTCGTCTGTTTGAGGGCACCCCAACGCAAATGAGCCAGTCTCTAGCCAAATTTATTGCTTTACCAAAAAATACTCAGGTGTATTGCACTCATGAATACACTTTATCGAACATTCGGTTTGCCTTGGCGGTTGAGCCGAATAACGCGAACTTAATCACTTGGGCGCAGACGGCTAAAGCGCTGCGTGAGCAAAACTTGCCTACCTTACCAACTACCATTGGTCAGGAGTTACAAGTCAATCCCTTTATGCGTTGCGATCAAAAAGATGTGATTGATGCAGCCTTAAAAGTCTCTGGTGAAAAATCCCTTCCCACTCCCGCACATGTCTTAGCAGTGATTCGTGCCTGGAAGGATGGTTTCTGATGGCGTGGCGTTATGCGGCGATATTGCTGCTTGCTGCACTTTCAGGATGCGCGAGCACTGGAGACTGGTCTTCTGATACTCCAACTCGAAGTGATCCGCGCGCTGACAAAGCAAAGAGTGTGAATTTACAGACTCAATCTGTGAGTGATGTGTATGCGCCATCGAGTAATTTATGGATCCGAATTCGGGATGGCTTTGAGATGGAGCCCATGAACACGCCGCTAGAGATTGAGCAGGTCCGTTGGTTGAGTGCGCGCCCCGATTACGTTAATCGCTCCATGCTGCGCTCCTCGCGCTATCTGTTTTATATTGTTCAAGAGGTCAACGCTCGCAAGATGCCAACAGAGATTGCACTGCTTCCTTTTGTCGAGAGTGCCTTTGTGACGCATGCTAAATCGAGTGCGAAGGCGATGGGCTTGTGGCAATTTATGCCCGCAACTGGAAAAGATTTTCGCTTGACGCAAAATGTATTTAGGGATGAGCGTAGGGATGTATTGCAATCGACCGATGCTGCACTAGATTATTTACAACGCCTTTACAAACAATTCGGCAGTTGGGATTTGGCTTTGGCTGCATACAACTGGGGTGAGGGCAATGTCTCAAAAGCCCAGAGGCGAAATCTAGCTGCAGGACTTCCAACGAATTACCTGAGCCTGAAAATGCCCAATGAGACTCGCAACTATGTGCCGAAGTTGATGGCGTATCGACAGATTGTTTTGGATCCTCAGGCCTACGGCATTGTCTTACCTGAGCTAGAAAACCATCCATACTTTGTGGCGTTAGATGTTGGATCCGATATTGATGTTGCATTAGTTATTAAATTAAGTGAAATTCCAGAAGATGAGTTTCATAGTCTGAATCCCTCGTTTAATAAGCCGGTAATCTTGAGTAATGCCAATCAGCAGATTTTGCTGCCATTTGGGCATGCAGAAATCTTCCAAGAAAATCTGAAGAAATACACTCTGCCACTTTCTTCTTGGACTGCCGTTCGGGTTTCTAAAACCGAATCAGTGGATATGGCAGCCAAAACGCTTGGAGTCAATGCGGAAGCTTTGCGCGAGGTCAATGGCATTCCCAAGGGTATGCGCATCAGAGCAGGATCGACTATATTAATTCCTAAAACCAATCAGGGTGCGGGAGATATTTCACTCGCGATGGCTGAAAGTGGCAGCCTCAATCTAGTGAAATCTGCGCCTGGAGGACCTCAAAAGTGTGCAAAAGGGGCTAAATGCCCGGTGGCAAAGCCCGGCGCAGGGGCAACTAAGGGTAATTCTTCTGCAAAAAATGTTGCATCTCAGCATAAATCCGCATCGACAGGACTTGCAAAATCTGCGAAAAATGGATCTACGAAAGCACCTAACCCCACAGTCAAGACATCTGAAGGCAAAGGGGTTAGCAAAATGCAGTAATTCCAGATATTTTATTTACTTGTTAGGTTGACCATGTCCTATAAATCAGAACACGAACGCTCCATTAAAGATCCAGACGGCTTCTGGGGCGAGCAAGCAAAACTTATTCACTGGGAAAAGCCCTTTAATAAAGTTCTAGATTATGCAAACCCTCCGTTCGCAACTTGGTTTGAGGGTGGCTTAACCAATCTCTGCTACAACGCAGTCGATCGCCATCTCAAAGATCGCTCCGATCAAATTGCTTTGGTTGCTGTTTCAACTGAAACTAATCTAGAAAAAGCATATACATACAAAGAGCTTTACGAAGAAGTCAATCGGATGGCGGCAATGTATCAGGCCAACGGGGTTCAAAAGGGTGACCGCGTTTTGATTTATATGCCAATGATCGCCGAGGCTTGCTTTGCAATGCTGGCTTGTGCACGCATTGGTGCCATACATTCGGTTGTGTTTGGTGGCTTTGCCTCTCACAGCTTGGCATCGCGGATTGATGATGCAAAACCAAAAATGATTGTGACTGCCGAGGCGGGTGCTCGTAGCGGTAAACCGGTTCCTTACAAGCCTTTATTAGATGAGGCAATTACGCTTGCAACCCATAAGCCTAAAAAAGTAATTATCGTCAATCGTGGCTTGACTGAGTTCACTACGGTAGCTGGTCGTGACTTGGACTATGCCGCTGAACGTCAAAAACATCTCAATGATTTAGTGCCTATTGAGTGGGTTGATGCCACCCATACCTCGTATATTTTGTATACCTCTGGAACAACTGGTAAGCCGAAGGGCGTGCAGCGTGATACAGGTGGCTATGCGGTTGCCTTGGCCTCGACCATGAAGCATATCTTCTGTGGCAACCCCGGCGAGACCATGTTTTGTACATCCGATATTGGTTGGGTTGTTGGTCATAGCTATATTATTTATGCACCATTGCTAAACGGTATGGCCACCATTCTTTATGAAGGTACACCACTACGTCCTGATGCGGGTATTTGGTGGCAGCTAGTGGAGAAGTACAAAGTGTCGGTGATGTTCTCTGCTCCGACCGCAGTGCGTGTTTTGAAGAAGCAAGATCCTACCTTTCTTACTAAATACGATCTCTCCAGCTTACGGGCTTTGTTCTTGGCAGGCGAGCCCTTGGACGAGCCAACAGCCACTTGGATTCATGATGCGATTAAGAAACCGATCGTCGATAACTACTGGCAGACAGAAACAGGTTGGCCTATGCTGGCAATTCAGCGTGGTGTAGAAGTCATGCCACATAAGTTTGGTTCACCTGGTGTTCCATCATTTGGCTACAACATGAAACTCTTGGACGATGCGAGCTCTGAAGAGTTGGGACCAAATCAAAAAGGAGTGATTGCGATTGAAGGCCCCTTGCCTCCAGGTTGCATGCAAACGGTTTGGGGTGATGACAAACGCTTTGTCAGCACCTATTGGGAGACTATTCCCGGCAAGATGATTTACTCCACATTTGACTGGGGCATTAAAGACGAAGATGGCTACTTCTTTATCTTGGGTCGAACCGATGACGTGATTAATGTCGCCGGGCACCGTTTAGGCACCCGCGAGATCGAAGAAAGTATTTCTAGCCACCCCAATATCTCTGAGGTAGCGGTGGTGGGTATTGAGGACAAACTCAAAGGTCAGGCAGCGATTGCTTTTGTGATTCCGAAGGATGCTTCAAATACCGCTACTCTAGAAGCGGAATGTATGAAGACAGTAGATAAGACCTTGGGTGCGATTGCTCGACCAGGACGTGTTTACGTAGTCACTCTTTTGCCCAAGACGCGTTCTGGAAAGATTGTTCGTCGCGCACTTCAGGCTGTTGCTGAAGGGCGCGATCCTGGTGATATCAGCACCATGGAAGATCAAACTGTTTTAGCTCAAATCAAGATCATCATCGAGCAAAGCGCAAAGCCCTAAAACTAGCTCTGTATTCGATAAATCAAGCCCTTAGTCGCATGACTGAGGGCTTGATTACCTTGCGAGCCACATTGGCTGGGAATCCAAGGGTTTATACGCAAAACTGGTATCATTTAAACGTTCAAAACTTAATAAATTACCCTAGCGCTTAAAGACACTCACCTCCCGCACAAACAGTCCTGGGTTGGTCTTTTTGGGGTTTTGAGCGTCGGATGGAGCAGGGACTGGAGATGGTTTGTCACCCTTGCTTCCTTCTTTTCCTCCTGCCGTATTGGCCTTAGCCGACGGCACTATATTCCCCGGTCTTAGTATTGGCGCCGCTGGCGAAACTACCGGCGAAGTCGTTTTTAATACCGCATTAACTGGCTATCAAGAAATCATTACTGATCCGAGTTACGCACGCCAAATCGTAACCTTGACCTATCCCCATATTGGTAATGTTGGGGTAAACGTTCAAGATGCAGAGTCTAATCAAATTCATGCTGCTGGTTTGGTGGTGAAAGATCTCTCTAAGCGTGTATCGAATTTCCGCTCCGAAGAGAGTCTTGATAGCTACCTTACTAAAGCGGGAGTAGTTGGTATCTCTGGTATCGATACCCGTAAGCTTACCCGTATTCTGCGTGACAAAGGCGCTCAGTCTGGCTCGATTGTTGCTGGCAAGATGGGTGATGACTTAGAGACTCTCGGCAAGAAAGCCTTGGAGTTAGCCAAAGCCTTCCCTGGCATGTCTGGTTTAGATCTAGCCAAAGTAGTGACAACAAAATCTGCTTACCAATGGCGTGAAGCCGAGTGGGACCTGCATGGCCATGATGGCAAGCCTGCTTACAGAACTTTAGATGCTAGCAAGCCGATCAAAAAAGTGGTTGCCTATGACTTTGGTGTAAAGCGTAATATTTTGCGTATGCTCACTGAGCGTGGTTGCGAGTTAACTATCGTTCCTGCACAGACTAGCGCTGCTGAAGTATTGGCAATGAAGCCCGATGGCGTGTTTTTATCAAATGGCCCTGGTGATCCTGGCCCCTGTGATTACGCCATTGCTGCCGCTAAAGAAATTATTGAAAAAGGCATTCCGACCTTTGGTATTTGCTTAGGCCACCAAATCATGGGCTTGGCAGCAGGAGCTAAAACATTGAAGATGAAGTTTGGCCATCATGGCGCAAATCACCCTGTAAAAGATTTAGATACTGGGCGCGTAGCGATTACCTCGCAGAATCATGGCTTTGCAGTCGACGCCAATACCTTGCCTGACAACATCCGAATTACGCATATTTCCTTATTTGATGGATCTTTGCAAGGCCTTGCATGGAAAGATAGGCCTGCTTTGTGTTTCCAGGGTCATCCTGAAGCCTCGCCAGGCCCTCATGACATTGCCTATTTATTTGATCGTTTTATGGGGCTCATGAATGCTAGCGCTGTTGGTAATAAGGGGGGTAAATAATGCCTAAGCGTAGCGATATTAAGAGCATTCTGATTATTGGTGCTGGTCCTATTGTGATTGGTCAGGCTTGTGAGTTTGACTATTCTGGCGCACAAGCTTGCAAAGCTTTGCGTGACGAAGGTTACAAAGTTATTTTAGTAAACAGTAATCCCGCAACCATCATGACTGATCCAGAGATGGCCGATGTAACTTACATTGAGCCTATTACCTGGGAAGTGGTGGAGCGCATTATTGCCACAGAAAAGCCGGATGCGATTTTGCCAACGATGGGCGGACAAACTGCTTTGAACTGTGCGCTGGATTTGCATCGACATGGTGTTCTTAAAAAATACGGTTGCGAACTGATTGGCGCTTCACCAGAAGCAATTGATAAAGCCGAAGATCGTCAGAAATTTAAAAATGCGATGACCAAAATTGGTCTGGGTTCTGCGAAGTCTGGCATTGCGCATTCGATGGACGAAGCGCATGAAGTGCAGCAAAGCATTCAGAAGGAAACGGACAGCTTAGGTTTCCCGGTAGTGATTCGTCCTTCATTCACGATGGGCGGATCAGGCGGTGGTATCGCTTATAACCGTGAAGAGTTCGAAGAGATTTGTAAGCGTGGCTTAGATTTATCTCCAACTCGCGAGCTCTTAATTGAAGAGTCTCTCTTGGGCTGGAAAGAGTTTGAGATGGAAGTGGTTCGTGACCGCGCCGATAACTGCATCATCGTTTGCTCAATTGAGAACTTAGACCCAATGGGTGTGCATACGGGTGACTCCATTACGGTTGCTCCTGCACAGACGCTAACCGATAAAGAATATCAAATCATGCGTAATGCATCGATTGCGGTATTGCGTGAAATCGGTGTTGATACTGGCGGTTCGAACGTACAGTTCTCAATCAATCCCGTTGATGGTCGCATGATCGTCATCGAGATGAACCCGCGCGTTTCTCGTTCCTCTGCTTTAGCTTCTAAAGCAACAGGCTTCCCCATCGCCAAGATTGCTGCGAAGCTGGCGGTTGGCTACACCTTAGATGAGTTGAAGAACGACATCACCGGTGGTGCAACCCCAGCATCCTTTGAGCCTTCAATTGATTACGTAGTGACGAAGATCCCCCGTTTTGCGTTTGAGAAATTTCCCCAAGCAGATTCACGTTTAACCACGCAGATGAAATCCGTAGGCGAGGTGATGGCAATTGGCCGTACCTTCCAAGAGTCTTTCCAGAAGGCACTCCGTGGCTTAGAGGTTGGTGTTGATGGCTTAGATGAATTTTCTACTGATCTTGATGACATCATTCAAGAAATTGGTGAGCCTGGACCAGATCGTATTTGGTATTTAGCTGATGCATTCCGAATGGGTATGGGTCTTGATGAGATTTATCATGAGACTAAGATCGATCCTTGGTTCTTGGAACAGATCGAAGAACTCATCACGATGGAAACCGAGCTGAAGCTACGCAAGATCGATAGCTTGTCAGCTCCGGAGTTGCGTTTCATTAAGCAAAAAGGATTCTCTGATCGTCGCTTGGCGAAGTTAATGGGCGTAGACGCCTCATCTGTTCGAGCTGCGCGCCATCGCTTAAAAGTAGTGCCTGTGTACAAGCGGGTAGATACCTGTGCTGCTGAGTTTTCAACCAACACAGCGTATTTGTATTCCACTTATGAAGCAGAGCATGGTGAGTGTGAATCTCAGCCAAGCACTAAAGATAAGATCATGGTGCTCGGTGGTGGACCAAATCGCATTGGTCAAGGCATTGAGTTTGACTATTGTTGTGTTCATGCTGCATTAGCAATGCGTGAAGATGGTTATGAAACTATTATGGTTAATTGCAACCCAGAAACAGTTTCTACTGACTACGATACTTCCGATCGTTTGTATTTTGAGCCATTGACCTTGGAAGATGTTCTCGAGATCGTTGCGATTGAAAAGCCTAAAGGGGTGATCGTGCAGTACGGCGGACAGACTCCCTTGAAATTGGCTTTGGATCTTGAGGCCAATGGTGTGCCGATTATCGGCACATCCCCTGACATGATTGATGCAGCAGAAGATCGTGAGCGTTTTCAGAAGTTATTACATGAGTTGAATTTGCGTCAACCGCCAAATCGGACAGCACGTGCCGAAGATGAAGCTCTGAAGCTTGCTGAAGAAATTGGTTACCCACTGGTAGTGCGTCCTTCCTATGTATTGGGTGGTCGTGCCATGGAAATCGTTCATGATGGTCGTGATCTTGAGCGCTATATGCGTGAGGCAGTCAAGGTTTCTCATGACTCACCAGTCCTACTAGATCGCTTCTTGAATGATGCAATTGAATGTGACGTTGACTGTATTAGCGATGGCCAACAGGTATTTATCGGTGGTGTGATGGAACATATTGAGCAAGCCGGTGTTCACTCCGGCGACTCTGCGTGCTCATTACCGCCATACTCTTTATCTGATGAGACCATTGCAGAAATCAAGCGCCAAACTGCGGCAATGGCAAAAGGTCTTAATGTGGTTGGTTTAATGAACGTCCAGTTTGCAATTCAGAATGTCGATGGCAAAGATGTTATCTATGTGCTTGAAGTTAACCCCCGCGCTTCCCGAACTGTGCCGTTTGTCTCTAAGGCGACTGGTTTACAGTTGGCTAAGATTGCAGCTCGCTGCATGGTAGGTCAAACTTTGGAGCAGCAGGGTATCAAACATGAAGTGAAACCTGCTTATTTCTCTGTGAAAGAAGCGGTATTCCCATTCAATAAGTTCCCCGGCATTGATCCAATCCTGGGGCCAGAGATGCGTTCTACCGGTGAAGTAATGGGCGTTGGTAAGACTTTCGGTGAGGCCTTGTTTAAGTCTCAGTTAGGCGCTGGTATCAAGTTGCCTAAGAGTGGCACCGTGCTTTTAACCGTAAAGGATAGCGATAAACCGAAAGCGGTAGAAGTCGCTAAGCTCTTGCATCAATTGGGATTTCCTATGGTAGCAACCAAGGGCACTGCTGCTGCAATCGAGGCGGCTGGTTTAGCGGTTCGCGTTGTTAATAAAGTGAAGGATGGTCGTCCACACATTGTCGATTTAATCAAGAATGGTGAGATTTCACTCGTATTTACTACCGTCGATGAGACCCGGACGGCTATTGCGGATTCACGCTCCATTCGTACTAGCGCTCAAGCTAATAATGTGACTTACTACACCACAATTAGTGCGGCGCGCGCAGTAATGGATGGTTTGATGGCATCACAGAATGGCAAGAAAGAGTCGCTTGAAGTATATTCATTGCAGAATCTGCATAAGACTCTCAATTAATCTAAGTTAGGTAGAAGCATGAGCACAATTCCAATTACCAGGCATGGCGCAGAACTTCTCAAGGAGGAGTTACATCGTCTTAAGCATATCGAGCGCCCATCAGTGATTAATGCCATCTCTGAGGCGCGCGCTCAGGGCGATCTCTCTGAGAATGCAGAGTACGATGCAGCGAAAGAGAAGCAGGGCTTTATTGAGGGCCGTATACAGGAGCTTGAAGGTAAGCTTTCGGCTGCCCAGATCATTGATCCTGCCAGCCTTGATGTTAATGGACGTGTGGTGTTTGGTGCTACCGTGGATCTTGAGGATCTCGAAGATGGCACTAAGCTCACCTATCAAATCGTGGGCGATGATGAAGCGGATATCGCAGTAAACAAGATTTCGATTAGCTCCCCAATTGCTCGTGCCTTAATTGGCAAAGAAGAGGGCGATGTAGTTTCGGTTCAAGCCCCTGGCGGTAATCGCGAAGTAGAAATTCTTGCGGTTCGTTATATCTAATCAGTAGTAAAAAATCAATATGAAGACTCTAAATGCTCCAAGTCATATGGGGGCTCAAAGACTCTTTATTTTAATTGCCGGCTTATGGGTGGGCGGCTTGCTTACCGTGGGCTATTTGGTAGCCCCAGCCATCTTTAGCACTATGACCGATCGACAAGCGGCTGGTATGGTTGCCGGTAGTATCTTTCGCTTAGAGGCTTGCCTCAGCGTCATTGTATGCATCGGCCTAATCATTCTTGCTAACCTTTTGGTGAAGCGTGGTCTTGATCAATTCAGAATCATTCGCTGGCTTTTACTGGCAATGCTGTTTTGCTCAGTTACTGCGGCCTTTGTCTTTATTCCCTGGATGAACTCATTAAGAGATCAAGCCCTTGCCCAAGGTATGCCAGTAATGCTTTCTCCCTCGGCTACTATATTCGGAAGATTACATGGTGCTTCTAGCATTCTGTTTCTGCTGCAGAGTATTTTTGGAATTTTTCTAGTTTGGCGTTTAAGTAAAAATCAATATCAGCATCAGCAACAACATCAATAAAAAACGCCGACTAGCGGCGTTGATTACTCGGATGTCATTACTCTGAAAATTACGAGCCTAATGATTTCTTCTTTGTACTGCTCATGCGTGCCTTGCGTTTCTTGATTGGCGCAGGTGCTGCAGTTGCCTTGCGGTAACCAGGTGATGACCAACCAATTTTGGACTCAGCAGCATCTGCGCGGAGAACCCGTTTCTTAGGTGCAGCGCTTTTCACTGCAGCAACTCTTTCAAATGGTGACTTGCTTGAGGCGGAGCGACGATCCGATCTCTCAGAAGTACTGGTGCGAATCCCTGTTTTGGCCAGCATGCGATTTGGCTGGCGCTTTGTGCGTGGAGCTTGCAATGATTTTTTGGTTTGCTTACTGGATCTGCCTAGATTAGAGAGGGCTGCATCCACGACGTCTTTTGGTTTCCAGAGGACAAGTAATTTGCCGATATGCTGAACTGGCGCGGCATCGAGTTTGTCACAAAGCTCTTCATAGATAGCAATACGAGCCTCACGTTCATCGCCAAAGACCCGAACTTTAATCAAGGCATGGTGAGAAATGGCTAGCTTAGCCTCTTTAATAACAGCAGGGGTCAAGCCATCGCCACCAATCATCACGACTGGACTGAGCTCATGCGCATCGGCTTTAAGGGATTTTCGTTGTGCGGGAGTAATAGTAAGTGCAGTCATGGGCATGATGATAGAGCATAGGGGCTTGTAAAACGGGGCTTTAGCCCACACATCAGCTTTAATCAAGACGTTTTACGCTGATTCCTTTTGCCTTAGAGAGCATAAACAAGGAAAATGGACGTCGAAAGTGGGTAAGTTTTGGCAAAGAATAAATTTAATAAAAGTTGGTTGCAGGATCACTTGAATGATCCCTATGTCAAGATGGCCCAAAAAGAGGGTTATCGCGCAAGAGCCGTCTATAAGCTAAGTGAGATAGACGAGCAAGACAGACTCATCAAAGCGGGTATGACGATTGTGGATCTCGGGAGTGCTCCAGGGAGTTGGTCTCAGTACGCCCGTAATCGCCTTACCGAGCTAGGCAAGAACAATCCCCTAATCGAATCTGGCAAGCCCGATGGAATCATTATTGCGATCGATATTCTGCCAATGGAGGATATTGCGGATGTTTCCTTTATTCAGGGGGATTTTCGGGAAGATGAGGGCCTAAAGGCGCTTGAAGCACTTTTACCGGCTGATGCTGGCGGTAAAGTCGATCTTGTGCTGTCCGATATGGCCCCGAATTTGTCTGGGGTAGGTGTGGCGGATGCAGCGCGAATGGCCTTTTTGGCTGAAATTGCCCTGGATTTTTCACTCCAGCACCTCAAACCAGAAGGCGCGTTGCTGATTAAGTGCTTCAATGGCAGTGGTTATAGCCAGATCGTAGAATCCTTTAAAAAGGTCTTTAAAACGGTCGCCTCCAGAAAGCCCAAAGCTTCTAGAGCAAAGTCCTCAGAAATCTTTTTACTGGGCCGCGACCTCAAGCAGGCTAAATAACCCCCTAAAAATAAGGGTTTATTAAATAAAGCTGCTGCTAGCCCTTGAAAAAGCCTGGTAGTAGAATCAAATACTTAGGTATAGCAACCTGCTTTAACTCCCGGATTAATCCGGCAAAGGTCTCCTTTTGAATAGCAATATGTTACAAAAAGTTGGTGTGTGGCTCATTGTGGGTCTGGTGCTGTTCACTGTTTTTAAACAGTTTGATAAGCCCAAAGATCAGACTCAGGTCACGTACTCTCAATTCATGGACGATGCCAAGGCTGGCAAAGTCAAGCGCGTAGATGTGCAAGGTCGCACGCTGCAGGTCACTCCGAATGACGGCAATAAATACTCCATCATCTCCCCAGGAGATATTTGGATGGTTGGCGATCTCATGAAGTTCGGAGTTCAAGTCACCGGCAAAGCAGATGATGAACCAAACTTATTGGTTTCTGCTTTATATTACCTTGGACCTACTTTATTGATTATTGGTTTCTGGTTCTTCATGATGCGCCAGATGCAAGGTGGCGGTAAGGGTGGAGCATTCTCTTTCGGCAAATCAAAAGCACGCCTGATTGATGAGAATAGTAATACCGTAACCTTTGCTGATGTTGCTGGTTGCGATGAAGCTAAAGAAGAAGTTTTTGAGATTGTGGATTTCTTAAAGGATCCTCAAAAGTTCCAAAAGCTCGGCGGTCGTATTCCGCATGGCATCTTGCTAGTAGGTCCTCCTGGTACCGGTAAGACCTTATTAGCTCGCGCAATTGCCGGCGAAGCAAAGGTTCCCTTCTTCTCTATCTCCGGTTCAGACTTCGTTGAGATGTTTGTGGGTGTTGGTGCATCGCGCGTTCGCGATATGTTCGAGAATGCCAAGAAAAACTCTCCATGCATTATCTTCATTGATGAGATTGATGCAGTCGGTCGTCATCGCGGTGCTGGTATGGGTGGCGGTAATGATGAGCGTGAGCAAACTCTGAATCAGATGTTAGTTGAGATGGATGGTTTTGAAAGTAATAGCGGTGTGATCGTGGTTGCTGCTACTAACCGTTCTGATGTGTTGGATCGCGCTTTATTGCGTCCTGGTCGTTTCGATCGTCAGGTACATGTGGGCTTGCCAGATATTCGTGGCCGTGAGCAAATCTTGCAAGTGCATATGCGCAAAGTTCCAATTGACCCAGATGTCGATGCTGCAGTATTGGCACGTGGTACTCCTGGTTTCTCGGGCGCTGATTTAGCAAACTTAGTCAATGAGTCTGCACTGTTTGCAGCGCGTCGCAATAAGCGTGCGGTCGATATGAAGGACTTTGAAGACGCAAAAGATAAGATTTACATGGGTCCTGAGCGTAAGTCTGCAGTGATGCGTGAAGAAGAGCGTCGTAATACGGCATATCACGAGTCTGGTCATGCGGTGGTTGCCAAAGTATTACCTAAGGCTGATCCAGTTCATAAAGTCACCATCATGCCGCGCGGTATGGCATTAGGTGTGACTTGGCAATTGCCAGAGTTTGATCGGGTGAACTTGTATAAAGATCGCATGATGGAAGAATTAGCCATTTTATTTGGCGGTCGTGCCGCTGAAGAAGTGTTCTTACATTCCATGAGTACTGGCGCTTCAAATGATTTTGAGCGTGCTACCAAAATGGCGCGTGACATGGTGACGCGTTACGGTATGAGCGATAGCTTGGGCACAATGGTTTATGTAGATACAGAGTCTGAAAGTATCTTTGGGCGTAACAGTACCAAAACAGTTTCTGAGTTGACCCAGCAAAAAGTAGATGCTGAGATTCGTGCTTTGGTAGATAGTCAGTACGCTTTGGCAAGATCGATTCTTGAGCAAAACCGTGACAAGGTCGAAGCTATGGTCGCTGCATTGCTTGAGTGGGAAACCATTGATGCTGAGCAGATTACCGACATCATGGAGGGTCGTCCACCTCGAGCTCCTAAACCGCCTCCAGCAACCCAGTTTGGTAACTCTGCTGGTAGCGCACCAGGTCCTGCTGCAGGTGCTACTCCCGCGACTGCTTAATTAGATCTGAGTCAGCTTTAGGTGATCGAGCAAACTCTGCCCGCAACATGGCGTTGCGGGCGTTTTCTTTTTGACTTTAGTAAACGTCAACGCCCCTTAGTGATGGGTATTCTGAATGCCACACCAGATTCCTTTTCGGATGGTGGCAGGTTCAGAACTCCTAGTGATGCTATAGCTCAGGCAGAGCATATGATTGCCAATGGCGCAGACATCATCGATATCGGTGGTGAGTCTACTCGCCCCGGTGCTGAACCAGTTTCTCTTCAAGAAGAATTAGACCGCGTCTTGCCGGTGATCGATGCCTTAAAAGATTGTGGTGTAGCGCTATCAATTGATACTTATAAAGCAGAAACGATGCGCCAAGCCCTCAAGGCTGGTGTTGATTGTGTCAATGATATTTGGGCGTTGCGGCAAGAGGGTACCGTAGAAGCTGTAATGGAGTGTAATAAAAATACTCCAGATAAGCAGTGCGGCATTGTATTAATGCATATGCAGCGCGATCCACAAACTATGCAATTTGATCCCGAGTATCAAGATGTCATTGCAGAGGTGAAACTTTTCTTAAAAGAGCGCGCAGAGTTCCTCCAAGAGCGCGGGATTACTCAAGACTGCATTGCTATCGACCCTGGTTTTGGCTTTGGCAAAAGCCTCGAGCACAACCTCAATATGCTGGCGAACTTTGAGCAATTCTCCCAATTGGGATATCCCGTATTGGCGGGAATTTCTCGTAAATCTATGCTGGGTAAGCTAACAGGTCGAGATACCAATGAGCGAGTAGCACCAAGCCTTGCGGCCGCTATTTTGGCTGCTGACCGCGGTGCCCGTATTATCCGTGTGCATGATGTTCAGGAGACGGTCGATGCCCTGAAGATCTGGGAAGCAGTTCAGGCTTAGATACTCACAAGTTTTATAATCAAACAATGAAAAAACAATACTTTGGTACTGATGGCATCCGTGGCGAGGTGGGGCAATTTCCAATTGTTCCAGAATTCATTACTCGCCTTGGTTATGCTGCAGGAAAAGTATTGAGTCGAAATGCTATAGCTGGTGAGCGCTGCAAGGTTCTTATTGGTAAAGATACCCGCATTTCAGGTTATTTATTGGAAGCCGCTCTAGAGGCAGGCTTTGCTGCTGCTGGTGTTGATGTGATGCTCTGTGGCCCAATGCCCACCCCAGGCGTTGCTTACCTTACTAAAGCCCTGCGCCTATCAGCGGGTGTGGTGATCTCAGCATCACACAACCCGTATCAAGATAATGGCATTAAGTTTTTCTCAGCTGAGGGTGGTAAGTTGACTGATGAGTTGGAGTTGGCAATCGAGGCTGAGCTTGAAAAGCCAATGGGCTGTGTCAGCTCTAAAGAGTTAGGCAAAGCATTCCGGATCGATGATGCAGCTGGTCGTTATATTGAATTCTGTAAATCCACTTTTCCAGGAGAGCTCAACCTCAAAGGTATGAAGTTGGTTGTCGATTGTGCAAATGGTGCTGCGTACCATACCGCCCCTCCTGTGTTTCATGAGCTAGGGGCAGAAGTGATTTCAATTGGCGTGCATCCCGATGGTCGTAATATTAATGATGGTTGCGGTGCTACAGCACCTGATGCATTGATTGCAAAAGTAAAAGAGGTTGGCGCCGAACTCGGTATTGCCTTGGATGGTGACGCGGATCGCCTGCAGATGGTCGATGCATCAGGTCGACTCTTCAATGGCGATGAACTGCTCTACGTGTTAGCAAAAGATCGCATCAGGCGCGGCCAAGCAATCGGTGGAGTAGTGGGTACCTTGATGACCAACCTCGCAGTAGAAAATGCCATTAAAGGTTTGGGTATTGGTTTTGAGCGCGCCAATGTGGGCGATCGTTATGTCTTGGAGTTGCTCAAGCAAAAAGGTTGGATTATTGGTGGCGAAGGTTCGGGTCATCTGCTTTGCCTGGATCAGCACTCAACAGGTGATGGTACGATTGCTGCGCTTCAGGTTTTAGCAGTCATGAGTCAATCAAAGAAGAGCTTGAGTCAACTGCTAGATTCAGTAAAAATCTACCCCCAGATACTTTTGAACATCAAGTTCAAGATAGGTTATGACTGGAAGTCTGATAGCGCTCTCAAATCGAAGGTCAGCCAGGTTGAGAGCGACCTAAAGGGCACGGGTAGAGTATTAATTCGTGCTTCTGGCACTGAGCCCGTCTTGCGGATCATGGTTGAGGCTCAAGATAGCAATGTAGCCATGAGTTCGGCCAAAAGTATTGCAGAACTAGTGCCAATTACATAACTTACTGATTTTATTGGGCTATTGGCAATCAATACGCTTGTCATAAAAGCGTCATACTCAAAACGTATTGTTCTCTTATCGCAATGTTGCGTAACTTATCTGAGGAACGATCCACATGATCTCATTTTTGAAAAAAGCGTTAGTAATCAGCGCAATTTCATTCGCCCCAGTTGCATTTGCAGCGGACATGACCGGCGCTGGTGCAACATTCCCATACCCAATCTACGCTAAATGGGCCGAAGCTTACAAAGCGAAAACGGGCTCTAATTTGAACTACCAATCTATTGGTTCTTCAGGCGGTATCAAGCAGATCAAAGCGAAAACGGTTGATTTCGGCGCAACCGACAATCCAGTGAAATTCGAAGATTTAGAAAAAGATGGCATGGTTCAGTTTCCAGCCATCATTGGTGGTGTAGTACCCGTGATGAACGTGGATGGTGTTAAGCCAGGCGAACTCAAATTAGATGGCCCAACCTTAGCCGATATTTTCCAGGGTGTGATTTCTGATTGGGGTGATAAGCGTATTGCTCTAATGAACCCAGGCGTGAAGATTCCTTCTGGCCCGATTACCGTTGTGCACCGTGCTGATGGTTCCGGTACAACTGCAATTTTCACTGACTACTTGGCTAAAACTAGTACCCTCTGGAAAGATGCTGTTGGTGCAGGTGCTGCTGTTAAGTGGCCAGCTGCTTCATCTGTTGGCGGTAAAGGTAACGAGGGTGTTGCAGCAAACGTTTCTCGCATTAAGAACTCGGTTGGTTATGTCGAGTACGCTTATGCGAAGAAAAACAAAATGACTCACATCGCTTTGAAAAATAAAGAAGGTAACTTTGTTCAACCTGATGACTTAACCTTCGCAGCCGCTGCTGCTGGTACTGATTGGGCAAAGATTCCAGGCATGGGTACATTCATTACCGATGCTGCTGGTGCTAAGTCATGGCCAATCACTGGTGCTTCTTTCATCCTCTTGTACAAGAACCCAGAGAACAAGGCGAATGCTGCTGAAGTAATGAAGTTCTTTGACTTTGGATTTAAAGAAGGCAAGAATATGGCAATAGAGTTGGATTACGTTCCAATGCCTGACTCAACAACTGATTTCATTCGCAAGAATGTATTTTCCAAGGTTGTTACTAAGTAATCTTGAATGATTAAGATTTCTTAATCATTACTGAATAACAGCTCCACCAAAAGTGGGGCTGTTTCAATATTTAAATAAGCACAATTTATGATTGAATCGACCCAGTCTCACTCAGCACCGACTCCACAGGCGCTTAGCATTGCTAAGTTACAGCGTGTGCAGGATTTCTTATTTCATGGCGTTACCCAATTTTTCGCCTTATCAGTACTGATTGCCCTGATTGGTATCATCATTTCGCTCATTATTAACGCTTGGCCTGCACTGGATAAATTCGGGATTGGGTTTTTCTTTACTAAAGAGTGGGACATCATTAACGGTGAATTTGGTGGATTAATCGCTATCTACGGGACCATCGTTACCTCTTTTATTGCTTTGTTAATTGCCGTGCCGCTTAGTTTTGGTATTGCAGTATTTTTGACGGAATTATGTGCGGGTCCTTTGCGTAGGCCATTGGGAACAGCTGTTGAGTTGCTCGCTGCTGTACCATCAATTATCTACGGTATGTTTGGCTTATTTATTTTTGCTCCACTTTTTGCAGACTATATTCAACCGACACTAGCTGCAACACTCGGTCAAGTGCCCGGTTTAGGAATTCTATTTTCTGGCGCTTTTAATGGTATCGGCATTCTTTGTGCTGGACTTATTTTGGCGATGATGATCCTGCC
>CANISN010000013.1 GCA_947470165.1 Burkholderiaceae bacterium
AACATGAAAGAAAACAATACTCAATAGACAAACCTCGGCTATCTCTAGCCGGGGTTAGTAATTGGCTATAAAGCTGGAGTAAATGGCTTTGAAGACTTACAGAAATCGACTATTACCT
Organism: Burkholderiaceae bacterium; assembly: GCA_947470165.1. Taxonomy (GTDB): domain Bacteria; phylum Pseudomonadota; class Gammaproteobacteria; order Burkholderiales; family Burkholderiaceae; genus Polynucleobacter. Next base: position 119 of record CANISN010000013.1, read on the forward strand.
CTGAGAAGCCAAGGTAGCGAGCGTTCATTTTTCTAAAGCCCTCTAATTCAGCAATCACCGGTGAAACTTCATTTTTGTAGGAAGCATCCTCATATCCAGGATGAAACGGGGCTTCTTGAACTAGTTTATTGCTCATGATTTGTATCCTTATTCAATAAATGAAAAATTGATCAATTAATCTAAATAGCCAAAAACTGAATTAGGTCGGAAGAGTGTGCATACGAAATCTCCTAAAGTGCCATAGCAATATGGCTGCCGCTCCCCCTGTCCCTGATACCTGAGAGATTCACACTACAGCGTGGCTGAGTGCTTGCTCCTTCGGTGCACCATAAAGATGGTGACTCTCCAGACGGCTATTTAGGATAAGCAGTACCTTCCTGACGGATACCTGAGCGTTCATGGGAGTTTGCGCCTTCGGTGGAGGTAAAAACCTCACTCTCCTGCTTGTGAAAAGTATATCTTTAAAACCAAAGTAGGATCAAGGATTTAATTAATGTAGCTGATGCTTAGATAAATTTACCCTTATGAATGGGTTTTTCTAAGTGAAATACTGAGGGCTTTAGGCGAGCAAGCTACTTAAAAACTGTGCAATGACTGTGTTATGGACTTTTACACCCCTGTTGATGCAATAAGTCATTGTTTTGCTTGAAGTTTTTAGTCTGCCCAGCACGATTCTAACGTGCAACTTACGCCATAGAAGACTTCGTGAATGCTAAAAAATATATATATATTTCAATAGCTTAAAGCATAAAAACAGGCTTGTGTAATGATTTGTGCGAGAGGTTGAGGCTTTCTTGAACCCATTCTTTGCATCCTGCTTGGCTGCACGCCTAACTTTTTTATAGAAGCAAAATACCGCCAGCATAACGCCGGTAAACCCTTATTAACTAGACTCCTAAGTATGCTTCCCGTACCCTTGGCTCTTCTGATAAATATGCAGTAGAGCCTGATAATGTGACTTTACCTGTTTCGATCACTACTCCATAAGATGCCAAATCAAAAGCCGTCATTACATCTTGCTCAACCAATAGAATTGATAATCCCTGTTGATTAATTGCAATCAGTGAATCTGTTAATTTTTCAACCGCCCTTGGTGCCAATCCCAAAGACAGTTCATCAATTAATAAAAGCTTTGGTCTAGCCATCAATCCCCTACCGATGGCACACATTTGCTGTTCACCCCCTGACATGGTTGTCGCATCTTGGGATGAGCGTTCTGCAAGAATGGGAAACAGGGAGTAGATCCATTCTAGATCTTGGTTAATTTCAGATCTGGAATCTTTTCTCAAATAAGCTCCCAGCAAAAGATTGTCTCTTACCGACAGCCCCTTAAATAGTCGACGGGCCTCTGGCACATGAGCAATTCCAGCATTGAGAATATTTTTTGCCGACAACCCTGAAATTGAACTTCCATTAAAAATAAATTCGCCACCCCATGTTGGAATAAGACCAGATAACGCTCTCAATAAAGTTGTTTTACCGGCGCCATTGGATCCGACAATACATGAAATAGCACCCTTTTCAATTGAAAAATTCACATCCCAAAGTACCTGGACCTCACCATATCCAGTTTTAATATTTTTTACTTGCAATAAAGTATTAGACATTAGACGAGGCTCCCGCATCCATTTTTTGTAGTTTAGAAGCGAATTTATGTCCTAGATAGGCCTCTACTACTTTTGCATCTTTAGCAACCTCTCTTGGTACACCTTCTGCAATCAACTCTCCATGATGCAGGACCAGTACCTTATGACATAGTGAAAATACCACCTTCATAAGATGCTCTACTATGAGAATAGTGACACCACTTGCAGCTATTGAATTCATTAATTCAAGCGCTTTATCAATTTCACCTGTATTTAAACCTGCGTTTACCTCGTCCAACATGAGAACTCTAGGATTCATCGCAAGTGACTTTGCTAGCTCTAATTTTTTTCTAGAGGGCAAGGTTAGCGTAGAAGCTAAACGCTGCGCTTCATGTGCAAGACCCACAAATTCTAAGTGGCCCAATGCAATCCTTTCAGCATCCAATTTATTTACTGCACCACCAGAAAATAAGGCTCCTGCGGTAACATTCTCCAAAACAGTCATGGCGGGGAAAGGTTGAACAATCTGAAAAGTGCGAGCTAAGCCAGATCGGGCACATTGCCATGGTTTTTGGGTGGTTATATCCCTACCTTCAAAGAAAATATTACCGCTGCTTGCTGGATGAACGCCAGTAATTACATTAATAAGCGTTGTTTTACCGGCTCCGTTTGGACCAATCAGTCCGACAATCTCACCTTTATTCCCCTCAGCACCGATAGAAAATGAAACATTGTTAACGGCAGCAATGCCTCCAAAATTTTTAGTTAAATTTCGAACCTCAAGCACCTTTAACCCCCCGAATTTTTGCAAGCAATTTTCGATAATCTATTTTCAAAATTCCACCTGGTAAAAAGAATATAAGAAATACAATAATCAAACCTAATATTGCTTGATTGGCTTCTAAAAAATGAGCCCAAACAGATTCCTCAAGAATGACAAATACAAGCGCACCAAGTACTGGGCCAAAAACCGTCCCTTCGCCTCCTAGTAAAACCATCACTGGTACTTTAAGAGTGGTGAGAATAGAAAATGCATCTACTGGGGCAATGTATCCAATCCAGGATGCATAAATCGCCCCGGTGGTTCCGCAAAACACTGCTGATAGAGAGAAAGCTGCGATCTTATAAATAGTTACATTAATACCAACCATATCAGCCGCATCTTCGTTTTGCTTAATGGCTTTGAGCCCAAAGCCAAATTTGCTTCTATCAACCCAAAGTGTTGTAAGAAATGCCAAAAGCATTACACATAGCATTGCATATAAAAAAACGCGTCCAGCGAAGTCTGGTCCACCTTCCATAATTTTTACATTAAGTCCATCGCCCCCACCAGTAAAGCTGGACCAAGATGATGTAATTAACCTCAGTACCTCCACGACAGCAATTGATCCAACAGCAAAGTAATGCCCCTTCACTCGCAAAATTGCGAAGCCTAGAAAGGCTGCAAAAATGATCGTAATAATGGATGAAAATACCCAGGCAGTAACTAAATTAATCCCTGCATTTTGTAAAATTGCTCCGGCATAAGATCCCAAACCTATAAAAGCAGCAGTTGCAAACGAAGGATAGCCAGTAAATCCACCAATAAAATTCCAAGATAAAGCCAATGCTGAATACATTGCTATAAAAGTTGCTAATTTTACAAAGTAGTTATCAGCAATAAAGGGCATTGCAGCAAGCGTAATAAAGACAAGCAGAAAAGCAGTGATGGATTTATTCATAACCTTTAACCCCCAATAACCCAGTGGGCCTCACCATTAATAAGATCAACATCAAAATAAAACCAATGGTGATAGCATTTTGTGGGCCAAACCAATGACTACCAAATGATTCAATGAGACCTAAAGCAAGCCCGCCAATCAATGCGCCTGGAACGCTACCTAGACCACCAATTACACAAATTACGAACGCCTTACCTAGCAAGAGGCCTGAAATATTAGTGGTAACTGGGAATGCAACTGCAAATAGAACACCACATGCCCCAGCCATAGCTGCTCCTAAACCGAACGTAATGGCATATATTTGTGGGATTTGGATGCCCATTAACGATGCGGCATCTCTATCCATTCTGACAGCCACAATAGCGCGACCAACTTTAGAGGTTCGTAGTAAAAGATATAAGACAAAAGTTAATATAAAGGCAAGTGCCATAGCAACTAAACGATCTATTGGCAAAACAATGTCGGCAATCGTAAAGCTACCCCAATTTAATGAAATCCTTCGAGGTGTTGCCTCAAAAAATGAATTCATAAAATTGTACAAAATCATATCCAAGCCAAAAGTTAGGGTAAGCGTCGTTAATACAGGCCTCTTAACAACGCGATTTATCACTAAATATTGAAGCAGATAGCCAAAGATGAATAGGGCAATTATTACTGGTAGCAAAAGCACTATCGGTGATAACTTAGTTCCGTACCAAATAAAATAAGTTACATAGCCAGCAAAAATAATGAGGGATCCATGCATCATATTGATGATGTTCAGGACCCCCCATACTAGAGAGAAGCCTACTGCAATACAGGCATAAAGACCGCCTAACATGAGGCCATTAGCAAGAGCTTGAAGCATTGATTTTCTAAGCCGAAGCCTACCCTTTGTTTATGTTGAAATAATTCAAAGTCTTAATGCCTAACCAAATAATTAAATTACTTAACAAGCTGCAAATTAGCTTGTTTGATTGCATCAGGATACAAAACAACTACTTTGCCTTTTTGCACTTGAATAATAGGAAGCTCTCTACTCTGATTCATACCATTTGATCCAAATTTAATTGGTCCATAAAAAGTAATCGCATCGAGAGATGCCAGCTGTTCACGCACTTTATCCTTATCTAAAGAGCCCGCTTTTTCTATTGCCATCTGCAATGCAATTAAAGCAGCAGCAGATGAGGCATGGACATAATCAGGGTCTGATTTATTTGCCGCTACAAACTCTTTATAGAAATCGGTAGTTGAACCAAATACATCCTTAGACTTATAGGTTAAAGAATGATGCCACCATGTAGCACTTGAAATACCCTCTGCCAAAGGACCTAATGCATCAGTAAATTCTTTATAGGCTGGTCCAGTAATCATAGTAATGATCGGAGCATTTACTCCTAGATCACTCATTTGCTTACGAGCAAGAACCAAATCTTGCGTATATCCAGAAACATAAATCCAGTCTGGTTTTGCAGCCTTAATTTTAGATAAGGAAGCAGCATGATCCAGCGTCCCTACAGGGTATAACTCATTAAATACAATTTCAAGCCCTGCTTTTTCTGCATAAATCTTCATTTCTGCTGCCATTGCTTTAGGAAAAACATCTTCCCTGCCAAGGATAGCTATCTTTTTTGTTTGTGGATATTGTTTAGTAAACAAGGTGACCATATTTGAGACAATGCCACTGTTGGCAGCTAATGTTCCAAAAAGATTTTTATACCCTTGATTAAAAACTGATTCGCTTGATGCAACAGGAGCAACAACAGGAATACCATAACGCTCAGCTACGCCAGCAACCACTTTTGTATGGCCAGAGCCAAACGGAGAAGTCAGAAAAGAAACCTTATCTTGAGTAATTAGCTTTTCAGCAAGCGATTGGGCTCTTTTTTCATCGGTTTGATAGTCATAAGTGATCAATTCAACCTTCATTTTTTTATTACCTACTTGAATACCACCGGCAGCATTCACTTTTTTTAACCACATATCGTAAGCAATTTGTTGCTTTTTACCCTCATCTGCCAAGCCACCAGTTAATGCTAGTGGAGCGCCAATCTTAATTGTCTCCTGCGCATAAATTACATTGGTAGCAAATAAAATTCCAACAATACTGAATATTTTTAAAAATAATTTACTCATTGCCATCTCCGGTTAATGTTTAAAGAAATTGCGCTACCTACTACCAAGGTGAAATAATGCTTTGAACTTCCGTAATAAAACTCGCCAAATCAAACTACCAACATTTAATGTATTTACATCAAACTCTTGATGTGATGACTCATCTTTATTAATTGATGAATTATTAGCATCATGCAAATGCCCTATATTGCCTTGTAAATTATTTGCAAATTCTCTCGTTAAGGTGGCTGCAAGTTCCTGAACAATAGCCCCCCTAGAAAACTGTGCCAAAGGGCCGGTTAGGCTGTAATCAACAATAACAGTGATCTCCGTTTTCAATCTATCCGTGGAGGGGCTTAAAAGAAATTTAGCCTCACCACGGACTCTAGATCCACTTTTGCGATCCACTCCAGAACCAGAAAATACTCCAGATTTTTGAGGATCGTCATATCTTACCTCTCCAGAACCAAGAAATGAGCCCACAATTGGGCCTAGCTTCACAGAAAATAGGATGTCTAATGTAGAGCCAGCATCCGTAACACTCGGATCGGACTGCAAACTTGCTCCTGGCATACAAGAAACCAACATGGGTATATTTTTAAATGCCTCCCATGAAGCTGAAATCTCATAAGGCATTTCAAACGATTCTTTAATGATCATTTTTAACCTTATTTGCACGCAGACGAAGGACTGACTGGATCGCCTGAACAATGCCTTGATATCCAGTACAGCGGCATAAATTTCCAGATAACTCATTACGAATGCGCGCTTCATCATCTGGACTAGTGAGCTCTGGAAGTCGTAAGACAATATCTCGAGCAGTAATTAACATGCCTGGGGTGCAGAATCCACATTGCAGGGCATGTTCTTTACTAAATGCATCACGCAACTGCATCATGACTTCATCATGGCCAAAATCTTCAATTGTTCTAATTTCATAGCCTGCACACGAAGCGGTAAACTGAATACAAGTCCTGGCAGGTGCACCATTAATTTCGACGGTACAGGCCCCACACACCCCATGTTCACAGCCTAAATGAGTACCAGTAAGGTTTAATGTTTCTCTCAGGAAATCACCTAAATGGGTGCGTGACTCCCCTTCAAAACAAACTAACTTACCATTTACCTGAAGATCTATCTTAGTCATAGCGTAGCCTGTGTTAGTGCACGTTCTAAGGCAGTTTTATGCATTTGATATTCATAATCATCGTTACATCCAGCCTCAATAAGTGCCTCATTCATTGCGTTAGTTTGCCCACTAATAACGGCATCAATATTTTTAATTAAAAAGGGGGTGCCAGCTGTAGCACCGATAATGGCGCGCTTTATACCTAATTCTGGATCAATTACCACTCCCCCTATAGCTTCGGCGAACTCACCAACTTTTCTACAAAATTTAAAATAGGCAAATTTGGCTTGTCCTGATAGTTTTCTAATCTTTACTCCTAGAAGAATTTCATCCTCTTTTAGGCAGGTAGTAAAAGCTGCCTGCATAAAATCATTACTTGTGACTTCTCGCTTACCATTCGGACCTACTATCAAAAATTTTGCATCGAGAAGCTGCATTAAATTTACCCAATCAGAGGCAGGATCTGCATGAGCAAGGCTACCTCCAATGGTCCCAAAATTACGAACTGCACGATAGGCAATATTTGCGGCAACAGAAGCCATTAATCCTCTACTTGGGTCTAATATTTTTTTATCTTCAATTTCCGCATGGGTAATTGCGGCGCCAATAAAAATACTGTCCCCCACGTCGGTGACTTCTCGTAAATCAGGCAAATTTCTTAAAGAAATTAAATTATCAGGTTGAGATAGGCGCAGATTTAACATTGGGCCTAAAGACTGACTACCTGCAATAAGCTTGTAATACATCCCACCCTCCCTAAAAGAGGCAAGGGCTTCTTCCAGGTTAACTGGAGTACTTAAAGTAAAAGGCGCAGATTTCATTGAACATGCTCCAGTTTTGCTTTTGCAATTGCAGCCAACAATCTTTTAGGGCTAATGGGGCTCTCTGCGATCTCCACACCCATATCTTTAAGCGCATCATTTATAGCATTCACAATTGCAGCAGGGGGAGCAATTGCACCGCCCTCTCCAATCCCTTTTTGGCCAAATTCAGTGTACGGAGATGGTGATTCAATATGCTGTATTCGAATGGAGGGCACTTCAGGGGCGCCTGGTAGCATGTAATCGGCTAGGGTTGATGCCAACGGTTGGCCATGCTCGTCAAAAGGCATCTCTTCATACAATGCCGTGCCAATTCCTTGTGCCACACCACCAATAATTTGACCATCGACCACCATTGGGTTTACCAAAACTCCGCCATCTTCAATGATGACGTAATCAAGTATGTCAACCGATCCAAGTTTAGGGTCCACGGCAACAACAACTGCATGGCATGCATATGAAAAAGTACCGGTGTCACGTTTAGCTTTATATCCAGCAATAACCTCTAAGCCGGCTGGATCTATATCGTCAGGCAATAGTTGTGGCGATCGATACCATACATAAGCAACTTCGGCTAAGGACATTGAGGCCGCATCACCACGGTATACCATTCCGTCGCGAAGACTCAATTCAGAAACATCGCAATTTATTATCTTGGCTGCTATTTGGTTGATGCGCTTTGCCAACTCTTTACATGCTTGAGCAACTGCACCACCACTCATCACCATCGAGCGAGAACCCCAAGTACCCGTAGAATAAGGAGAATTTGCTGTGTCACCATGCACTAACCTCACCTTAACAAGATCAATTCCTAGTATTTCATTGGCAACTTGAGCTAACGTGGTCTCCATGCTTTGGCCATGAGAATGCGCACCAATGGAAAGCTCCAAAATACCGTCAGCATTTAAACGAGCATGACATTGCTCAAAACCTGGAACCATGGGAATGCCCCAGCCAAAATAAACACTGGTACCGTGCGCCGCTTGTTCGCAATAAATTGCAAAACCTACGCCAATTTTTTTACCATCCACTTCATTTTTAGACTGACGCTCACGAATGGCTTTTAAATCAATGGAATCTCGAGCCATTTGCAAAACCTTTGGATAGTCACCACTATCAAAATGTTTTTTTGTGATGTTGTCATATGGCATCTCTGAAGGTAATACGACATTTGCTAAGCGAACATCAATTGGCTCAATATTGGCCTCCCGAGCTATAGCATCAATCATCAGTTCAATTGCAAAACAAACGCCAGTTCTTGCAACTCCGCGATAAGGCAAAATAGGTGCTTTATTACTAGCTACAGACCAAGTTTTGCATCGATATTGCTCCATCTTATATGGACCGGGCAAAATGGAGCTGACTTGAGCAGCTTCTAAGCATGCAGAAAATGGATAGGAAGAATAAGCGCCAGAGTCTACTGTTGCCTCACAATCTATTCCTAATAACCGACCATCATTATTTGCATAAACAGTAATTTCATAGTCATGCTCTCGACAATTAGCATTAGCAGTTAATTGCTCTCTACGATCCTCAATCCAGCGCAAAGGCTTGCCTAACTGCATGGCAAGTTTTGCCAAAATAATCTCTTCGGGCAATAAAATTCCCTTGTAGCCAAAGCCACCGCCAACATCTGGCGCTATTACACGAATTTGCCCACTATCTATACCCAAGCATTCAGATAGACCCTGTCGATTAATATGGACCATTTGCGCAGATGTCCACATAGTTAACTGCTCAAGTCGTGAATCCCACTGACATACAACACCCCGGCCTTCAAGAGGAGACATGCACTGACGCGCAGTATGAATGTGTCTAGATATCTTGATGGGAGCATTCTTGATAGCATCAATATCGCCATCAACGAATGTTTCAAGGAAAATATTGTCACCCCATTCATCATGAACCAAAGATGGCGGCTTTTTTCTAGCAGCTACTGAATCAACTACTGCTGGTAATTCTTCAAAATCTACATAAACTTGTTGCGCTAAATCCTCAGCGCTGGCCCGAGTGGGGCCTAAGCAGGCAGCAATCAATTCCCCAACTTGACGAACCTTATCCTTTGCTAATGGCCACTGGTTAGAAGCTTTAAAACCAGGAAGCCCGGATACTGCACGAATCGGTTTAACGTCTGGCAAGTCAGCCATCGTAAAAATACAATCAGAATAACCCTCTGGTTTATGAATCTCTTTTATGAATCCATGAGCTATAGGCGATCTAACAAATGCCACATCTAGCATGCCAGGTATTTTGATGTCACCAACAAATTGACCGCGCCCACGCATATAGCGATCGTCTTCTTTACGCAATACGCTCGCGCCTATACCTTGAAGTTTTTTGCTCATAACTTAATTATTGAATGGTAGAGGTAATTTAGGCAGCCAATATCTGGGGCAATATTGGTGATCGAACATCATGTCGTATGCCATCCCGAAAACAAAAAGCCGGTGTCAGCATGCGATCCGAGGTGATCTTTGTACCCTCATTATCGATCAGCTCAAATCGACCGCGATCATCATTGAGCACCGAGATATCTGCTAAAGCGCCAACTCCTAAGTGCCCAATATCATCTGGGAGGCCAAAGTAACGTTGCGGATTCCAGCTGGACATTGCTACAACATGTTCAATGGGTATGCCCAGCGCCAACATTGCTGTCATCGCAGACACCAGTGAAAACTTAACCTGCCCAAAAAACATATGGTCTTTATCAGAATGTTCATCGGGAGTTCCTGCCATAGATGGTTTTGGAATAGTAGTGTTATATCCATGCATATCTGCACCAAGGGTATCTGGGACTATCCCAGCTTGAAGGGCAATCTGCGCCATCTTGTAACTGAAATGAGAACCGTGACCAACATCAATTTTTAATCCTTTTGCAATAGCTTCCTGAACAATGGCGTGGACTTTTCCCTTGCGATCTACAAAACCACCAGGATGACGTGTAAATGGGTGAGCCAAGATGTCGCCCTGCTTTAGTAAAGGTACGACTTGTGCCAGTATCGTATCGGCGTCAATGCCGTTATCCCCATCCGCTGGCAAAGGCCAAAGTTGTCCGAAATGGATATAGATCGGTAATTTAGCTTGCGCACCAATTTCTGCGGCCTGACGAATAACTTCAATACCCCACCTTGCAAATCCACCCAATTCTGCATGCGCTTTAAAGCCTTTAACAATATCTGGGTTTGCTAATGCAGACTTAACGGTGGCTGCAACATCTACGCAATCCGGTTTATATAAAGATGGGTAATAGTGACCTTCCATGCCGCCAACAAGATATGAAGATAAATAGGTAAAAATACGGGATTTTTTGGGATTAACGACATACTCTCGAAAAGCTGGAAGCGTCATGCATGAGGGGCCGCCTTGATCAATTAAAGTGGTTACACCAGAATCAACGCCACACATATCAGCCTCAAGCCCAAATCGACCAGTGACATATTCAAACACATGGGCATGGGTGTCAATCAATCCTGGAGTAATCAGTTTGCCGCTGACATCAATCTGTTCAGCAGCCGAACTTCGATCAATATTGGGTGCAACTAGAGCAATTTTTCCATCCTTGACAGCAACATCACAGATTTGATTGATATTGTTTCGAGGGTCAATGACAAACCCGCCACTCAATAAAAGATCATATTTCATATTTACTTACTCGCATTTTTAAACTAGCTGCCTATTAGAATTTGCTGCTTCAGATAATCGATGTAAAGTGAGATTTCGAATTTCAGCACGTGAAACTTCTATATGAGCTTTTAACAGTAGTTCGGCAAGCTCTTGCTTTCGCTTCATTAGTGCCCTTAGCAAATTGGCATGCTCTTCATATGCAGCCGTAATCCTTGCGCCTTCAATGAAGTCTAAACGACGAATAATACGAATTCGTTCTGTAATGTCAGAATGGACTCTAGACATTTCAGAGTTACCGCTAGCTTTTACTAAGGTACTATGAAAAACCTCATCTGCATTTGCAACCAGTTGACCGTCAGTGCTTCTGTCTGCCTCACTTACAAACCAGAAGTTTTTAAGGGATGAAAAATCTGGGGGAGTTTCTAAGGTGCAGATCCTACGAATTGCAATTAACTCTAAATTGACTCTCAGCTCGTAAAGGTCTTGAAAATAATCAAGATCGATTGGCGGAATTTGCCAAGCTGCATGTCCATTTCCTTTATTTAGGAAACCTTCACGTTGTAGCATATGTAATGCTAAACGCAAAGGTGTTCTTGAGACCTTATAGCGCTGAGCCAAGTTTGCCTCTGTATATCTCTCACCTGGCAAAAGGTGCAAGTCATATATATCACTTCGAATCTGCTGGTGAACCATCTCTGCAAGGGATGATTTTTCGGGGTTTATTTTTATTACTTCGTTCATTTTTATGAGCGTAAACTAATTTTTAAATTACGTAAACAGTTTGGGATCCCAAATTGACTTTAATTAGTATACTTTACATATTGACCATAAAAAAACAATCAATCTGAGGCTCAGAATGGAATATAAGCAGGTTTTACCTCTTGAGAAAGGCTCTCCTAATTTTATGGGAATTGCAGCTATTCTCTCTTCAGAGCCCTGCTGGACGGCAGTCGGAACTGCGGCAGACCTGATCAAACTACCTAACATGACAGTTCTCCATGCCGGTTCTCCTCTGGTAAACCCGCATGAACCCCCTCCAGCAATTCTGAACTCAACAATCCTTGCATGCATCTACGAGGGCTGGGCCAAAAATGAAGAGGATGCTGAAAATTTAATTAAATCAGGGGTAATTGATCTAAAACCAAGCCATGATTACAGGGTCTCTATTCCCCTTGCAGCGGTAGTTAGTAAGTCCACCCCTTTAACTGTAATTCAGGTGGATAAAAATAGTAAGCAACTTTGGCATGGTTTTCTTGGCTCTGGGCTTGGACCACAAATGCGCTTTGGCACAAGAGATTTGGCAGTTATTGAAAGATTGCTCTATAGGGATAGCATCTTAATGCCAGGATTTCAGGAGCTCCTCAAAAGCGGGCCTGTAGACCTTCTGTCCATTGCTCGCGCAGCTCTCAATGAAGGTGATGATCTTCATAATAGACTTTCAAGTGCCACGCTAATACTACATTCGATATTTTTATCCCGCAAACTTGAGTCAAAAAATATATCCGACACTCTAAATACATTATTAGAAACCCCGACGTATTTTTTAAGTCCATGGATCCCGGCATGTGCTGCAATGCTCGATAAAGCCAATGGGATAAAAGGGTCTTCCATAATTACAAACATTACAGGCAATGGATCTGAATCTGCAATTCAAATATCCGGTATTCCGAATCGCTGGATTACTACCAAAGCATTTAACATTGAAGGTCCTGGAATAAAAACAGGCCCTGCAATTATCGATTTTCCACCCCATATCGGTGATAGTGGAATTATTGATGCCTACGGCTTAGGTGGTCAAGCCCTTCATCGATCGCCAAGCCTGAAAGCCGCTCTAGCTCCATGGCTCAAAAGTGATAATGACCAACGATCTCAATCCATATTAATGAGTCAAAATATTATTATTAATACGGCGGTTGGAATCGACATCAAAAAAATTGTTGATACTCGCAATGTACCGCTTGTTTCAACAGGTATGGTGTCCCCGAATGGATCAGGCTTATTGGGAAGGGGAATTGGAGTGATGCCTATTGAGATATTTGAGAAAGCAAATAAAGAATTAATCAACCTTACTAAAAGTTAAGATGCTACGTTGCATACCCTTATCAGCCCAATTTGGCATAACACGCCAAGTTGTAAAAACCCTCAGATTATTTCCTTGGATTTCAAATTGACGACGCTGCTCTGAATTTACCCATTCTGGATTCCAAGCAACCTGCACACTTGTAACCCATTCATTACCAACTATGCGATAGGTACCAGCATAAGAAACGATTGTATTAAGAAGATGGGCTCGCTCTTGGTCATTTCTAGCCACCTTCCTATCATCACCAGTTAAAGTAACCATGACATGATTATTTTTAGTAAAACAGGCAAACCCAGATGGGCTCTTCCCCATGGTGTAAATGATCTCGCCAGTTTCTTGAATTTCAACCTCATAAGAAACTAACTTCCAAATACCTAATAGCGACTGTGAACTATACATAGATACCTTATATAAAAAATGATGCTACAAATACCAATAATATCGTTTTCAAAATTACTCAAGTATGAATAAAAATCTTCCAATTGACCAGTTCAATGCTTTTATTCAATACGGACAACCTTATATTGCAGGTGTGATAAATAAACCTCTTAGTAATTTTTCCTTTGGCATTAAGGATATCTTTGATGTTGCTGGATTTCCAACTGCTTTTGGCAGTCCTGATTGGTTAAATACTCATCCCGTTGCGACTCAGACTGCCCCAGCAGTACTTGATCTAGTGCAACAAGGGGCAACGCTTGTTGGCAAAACACATACTGATGAACTCACATACAGCATCTTAGGTATTAATGCTCACTATGGAACCCCCACCAACCCAAACTATCCTAACCGAATTCCTGGTGGCTCGTCTAGCGGCTCAGCGGTATCAGTAGCCGGAAAACTAGTCGACTTTGCAATTGGCTCTGATACTGGAGGTTCAGTAAGAACGCCGGCAAGTTTTTGTGGAATTTATGGAATGCGACCTACTCATGGAAGAATCTCACTTGAGAATGCACGACCTCTAGCTACAAGTTTTGATACATTAGGATGGTTTGCTAGAGACCCAGAAATATTATTTAAAGTAGGAAAATCGCTACTAAAAGAAGAGTTTAAGCCAAACACTCAAGCTATCGAAGTCGTTGCCCCTAAGCAAGCGTGGGAAATTGTCCCTGACGGACTCAGAAGATTAGCATTAAAAAGAGTTCAGGAAATTTTTGTTAGAAATAATCTAGTCAATAAAGATCTTCCCTCACTAAATCTTAAGGCATGGGCAAATATCTTTAGCATTATTCAAGCGAATGAAATATGGCAAGAACATGGGGCATGGGCTTCTAGGCACTTTGAGAATCTTGGGCCGGGCATCAAAGATCGTTTTCTATTTGCGAGCAAGATTGATCCCTCCATCGCTACACAAGCGTTAGACGAAAGAATTAAGATACGGAATTTACTTAACTCAATACTTGATAACAAATTTTTATTAATACCAACAGTTGCTGATATTGCACCATTATTAAATAGTACGAAAAATAAATTAGAAGATTTTCGTCAAAAATCGTTTCAATTATTATGTATTGCAGGACTAGGTGGGTTGCCGCAAATTAGTTTGCCGGTGGTTTCTAGCCCAGAAGGCGCTCTAGGAATATCCTTAGTTGGACCCAAAGATTCTGATTTGGAATTACTAAGTTTTGCTAAGGCCTTAGCTATTTAAACTCTAGAAATCTTTTCAGTCCATCGGCATTACATATAGCAAAACTCAAAAGATGGCCCTGATTTTTTTGGGATAAGCTTAACTTGGTGAGATTCATACAGCTAAGAGGAGCGCTATAGGAGCTGTATCCGCTTGTACTGCTTGAGGTTTTTGGCCTGCCCAGCACGATTCGAACTTGTGACCTAGGCCTTTAATCCCTTGGTCGCGAGAGCTCTTAAGTATGAAGTAAGCCACTATAGAATGGACTAATTTGATGGACATAGCTCTCACGAAACTTCTTCTGCCGATCTATCATCGCTATGGATATAGAAAAAGTACTCACTAAATTCACCTTGAGTGGCTAGTTCTTGTGACACACATCACTAACATATTAGATATGTGTTAACTTAGTTATTGATTACACTAGGATTAATACTTAAATTAGGAACTTCAATGCCAAGCGATATTGAAATAGCCCAACAAGCCAGTATGAAGCGCATTGCGCAAGTTGCTAAAGAGAAATTAGGGATTTCGGATGACCATCTAGAGCCTTATGGCCATTACAAAGCGAAAGTATCGCTACCCTTTTTAGAGACACTAAAGGGCAAGCCGGATGGCAAACTTATATTGGTGACAGCCATTAGTCCTACTCCGGCGGGTGAAGGTAAGACCACGACCACCGTAGGTCTAGGAGATGCACTTAATCATATTGGTAAGAAAGCAATGATTTGTCTGCGTGAGCCATCTTTGGGCCCAGTGTTTGGCATCAAAGGTGGCGCTGCGGGCGGCGGTTACGCGCAGATTGTACCGATGGAAGATATTAATTTGCACTTTACGGGGGACTTTAGTGCGATTGCCCTTGCTAACAATCTTCTGGCCGCATTGATTGATAACCATATCTTTCATGGCAATGTTTTAGGAATAGATAGCCGGCGCATTCAATGGAAGCGTGTGGTGGATATGAACGATCGTGCACTACGTCATATAACTAATGGCTTGGGTGGACCGGGTAATGGCTATCCCCGTGAGGATGGCTTTGATATTGTGGTGGCCTCCGAGGTCATGGCAATTTTTTGTCTTGCTATCTCCTTAGAGGATCTTAAAGAGCGTCTCTCCAATATTGTCGTGGCCTATACGCGTGATCTCAAGCCAATCTTGGCTAAGGATCTCAATGCCCATGGTGCGATGACTGTTTTACTCAAAGATGCTCTCGCTCCAAACTTAGTGCAGACTCTTGAAAACAATCCTGCCTTTGTGCATGGCGGACCTTTTGCTAATATTGCGCATGGATGTAATTCGGTGATTGCAACCCAGGCTGCATTGAAGTTAGCCGACTATGTGGTGACCGAGGCTGGATTTGGTGCTGATCTTGGGGCTGAGAAATTTATTGACATCAAGTGCCGTAAGTCAGGCTTACGACCTGCTGCTGCAGTGATCGTGGTTACCGTTCGTGCTATGAAATACCATGGCTATGCAGAACTTGCTGATCTCACTAAAGAGAATCTCTCTGCCCTTGAGAAAGGTCTTGTAAATCTAGAGCGCCATGTAGAAAACATCACACAAGTGTATCAAATACCCTGTGTGGTCTCTATCAATCAGTTCTCAAGTGATACGCCTGCGGAGATTGATCTCATTAAGAAACGCATGGAGAAACTCGATGTGAACGTGGTGATTGCTTCGCATTGGTCCCATGGTGGTAAAGGTGCGGAGGAGCTAGCTAAGATTGTGGTGCAGCTCTGTGACACCCCATCCAAAATGCAGTTTGTCTATGAAGAGTCTGACTCTTTATGGGATAAGATGAATCACATTGCGAAGAAGGTCTACCGTGCCAGCGAGGTGACCGCAGACTCTAAAATTAGAGCACAGATCCAAGGTTTACAAGAGCAAGGCTATGGTCATTATCCAGTATGCGTTGCCAAGACACAAAGCTCGTTTTCAACTGATGCCAAGCTACGCGGTGCCCCCAATAATCATGTAATTAATATCCGTGAAGTTCGTCTTGCAGCTGGCGCTCAGTTTGTGGTGATGGTTTGTGGCGACATCATGACCATGCCGGGTCTGCCAAAAGTGCCATCGGCCGACAAGATTGATCTAATCGATGGCAAGGTGGTGGGTTTGTTTTGAAGGTTTAAGAATTTACGCGCTCCTGTAGCACTTGCTGCCGTTTTGCAATTGCTGATAACCAGTTGG
>CANISN010000014.1 GCA_947470165.1 Burkholderiaceae bacterium
AATCCTGTAACGGATAACTCTTTAGGTACATTCAGCCCAGATTTTTCTGCCTCAGCAAGAGCCCCAATAGCAAGAAGATCATTCCCACATATTATTGCCGTAGGAGGATCCTTCATCTTCATCAAAGTACTCAGACCAATAGCGCCACCAGAAAATCCATAAGGTTGTTCAACTAAATGATGATCTAGTAAGTTCAATTGATGACGATGTAAGGCGCGGCGGACGCCAATTATACGGTCTGTAGCCCTATCATTCCCTTTTAATATCCCTGAAATAACAGCAATCTTCCGATGTCCGAGCGAAACAAGATGATTAACCAGAATCTCACCCGCTTTTTGATTATCAAACCCAATCATTTGATGTTTAGATTTCTTATGTTGATAATTCCAGCTACACACATAAGGGACCCCTGCTCTTTCTAAGATTGCGAAGGTCTTTTGGTCATGTGTTAGACCTACTAATGTCAATGCATCAACCCCGCGACTAACAAGAGATGTAACGGCTGTAATTTCATTAGAAAGATTAAAACCATGAGATGCGATAAGTAATGTATAACCAAACTTCGCAAGTTCGCTCTCCAGCCCCTGTATAGAGATTGCATATATCGCACTTTCTAAGGTTGGGACTACTGCACCAATTGTCTTAGTTCTGCGATTTGACAGCGCCTGTGCAACACCATCAGATACGTAATTTAATTTTTTAGCTGTTTTTTGGACTAAAGTCCGTGACTTAGTGCTGACTCTACTAGGGTTAGAGAGGGCTCTTGAAACAGTGGTTTTTGAAACGCCAGCAATCCTTGCAATATCTGTGAGTTTTACTGCCATTGCGCTAACCTTGGAAAATCTCTTCCGAAAGCTGTTTTATTCGCCACTGAACAGCTCGTCTATATTGATTAGTTCTGTCAAAAACTTCACCCTTCGCTGGAAATTTTCTAGCTAAACCAAGATCAATAACAGCCCTAGCAACAGCCTCTGATACATTTGAATATAGCGTATCAGAAAGTGTAGTTGGCAAGATGTTATCTAAAGCCAGTTGAGTGTCAGGTAGATCCGAAGCGATTGCTTCAGCCGCATGAAGACAAACAGCTTCAGTAACTTCAATGGCTGAAGTATCAAGTGCACCCCTCATCAGTCCTGGGAAGGCTAAAACATTATTACATTGATTGGGATAATCAAATCGCCCAGTTGCAATAATTGCAGCACCGCCAGCTCGCGCTTCCTCAGGCATGATTTCAGGGATAGGGTTGGCCATAGAAAAAATAATTGGATCTTTATTCATACTTTTTATATGATCTATCCCAACAATACCTCCCCTAGAAAGCCCAACAAAAATATCTGCCCCGCGCATAGCCTCCTTCAGTCCGCCGGAGCAATGTGACCGGTTTGTAATCTTAGCTAGCATATTTTGGTGCTCATTTTCATAATTGATCTGGTCTGTAAGCACACCACCAAGTCCCACAACCCGAATATCACCAAAACCAGAAGCTAATAGTAGGCGAGTTGTAGCTGTTCCTGCTGCACCATCGCCACAAACAACTACAGTTTGTTGATTAGCTTCTCTACCAAGTAATTTAAGTGCATTTTTTAAGCCTGCTACCACTACTGTTGCAGTTCCATACTGATCATCATGAATAATGGGAACCTGAAGTTCCTTAACGGCATGTTGCATTACACTGAAGCAATGGGGACTAGCAACATCCTCCAAATTAAATCCACCAAAGGTAGGCTCAAGTTGTTTTAAAACACCTAATAATTCATCGGAATTTTTCGTAGCTACGCAAATTGGAACGGCATCTATACCAACTAATAGCTTAAACATGGATGCCTTACCTTCCATCACAGGTAAAGCAGCACGTGGACCAACTGAACCAAAGCCGAGCACAGCAGTTCCATCAGAAACTACAGCAATTGAGTTATTTCTACCCGTAATTTCACCCAATGCTTCATCGCGCTCAAGAATTTCTTTAACTAAATATCCAACACCAGGGGTATAGAGTGCAGCAACGTCCTGAAGATTCCTTGGAAAAACTTTAGGAAGAATTTCTAATTTTCCAGCACCAAAATATGAGCGCTCAAGAATTTTAAAAGCCGCTTCACGCTCCAGACTTATCCTATCCATAGATTAAATCCCTCTTTTGCTAAATCATTAAATTTTTTGTGCTTATGGGATCAAATAAATGAATTTGATCTATAGAAAATTGAATGCCTACGTTAGCACCTTGTTCACAAGCAATTTCAGACGGCATTTCCACTGAAAGACGGAAATTATCGCCGCCAGAAAAACTAAGATCTACTAATTTGTTAGCACCAAGTAGTTGTATCAAATCGATTTTAGCTTTTATTTCAGATTGTTCAATGTTCGATAGTTGAATATCCTGAGGACGAACTCCCAAAATACATTGCTGAGTACTCAGAAGGTGACTATATGCTTGAGGCAAATTACACAAAACTTTTTTTGAATCTGAAAAAATTATCTTTGAATTTTCTATTTCAAGATTTTTAATAAAATTCATTGGCGGACTACCAATAAACTCTGCAACAAATAAATTATTTGGTCGTCGATAAATATCCATAGGCGTACCAAACTGTTGAACTACTCCTCCATCAAATACTGCTATTCGATCGGACATCGACATAGCCTCAAGCTGGTCATGAGTCACATATATTGTGGTGACGCCTAAATCAAAATGAAATCTTTTTAATTCACTACGCATTGAGGTTCTTAGTTTTGCATCTAAATTACTAAGGGGTTCATCCATTAGAAATATATCGGGCTTCCTGACCATCGCTCGACCGAGCGCTACTCTCTGCCGCTGCCCGCCAGAAAGTGCTTTAGGCTTTCTATCTAATAACATTTCAATCTCAAGAACTTTAGCAACCTCCAAAACGCGCTTTGCAATCTCAGCTTTTTTAATCCCTTGAAGCTTCAATGCATAACCTAAATTTCCAGCTACGTCTAAATGAGGATAGAGAGCATAACTTTGAAAAACCATCGCAATATTTCGTTCACGCGGGGAAAGACCAGTAATCGCTTTGTTATTAAAGAAAATCTCTCCGCTAGTAGGGTCATCTAGCCCTGCAATTATCCTTAATAGAGTCGTTTTACCGCAGCCACTAGGGCCAACAAGGGTAATAAATTCTTTTTCAGGAAACTCCAAATTAATTCCCTTTAAGACATTCACCTTTCCAAACTGTTTTACTAGGTTCTCAATTTTTATCATTAATAGCTACCCCTTAACGGCACCGGCCCCAAAGCCTGCAACCAAATGCCTTTGTAATAACATAAAAAGAATTGCCATTGGTAGTGTCATCAAAACAGCAGATGCCATCATTAACCCCCAATCGACATGAACCCCTTCAAAAAATAACATGACCCCAACTGTTAGGGGTAGATTTTCAATTGAGTTCATAAATACGCGAGCAAAAAGAAAATCGTTCCAAGATACTATGATTGAAAAAATTCCTGCAGCAATAATGCCTGGAAATGCCATCGGTAAAATGATAGTTATAAAGACACGAATACGGCTTGCTCCATCAATCATGGCGGCCTCCTCCAACTCAATTGGTATTCCTCTGAAAAAAGCCCAAAGCAACCACATACAAAATGGTAGGGTTATTGATACATATCCCAAAACAAGACTCCATAGCGAATCAGTTAACCCCAATTCCACCATAACCATGAAGAGTGGAAATACCAAAATAATTGAGGGCACCATATACCCAAGAAGGCTTGCATAAGGCACGATTTTTCGCCCCCTATATTTAAAACGAGTAATACTATATGCAGCAAGAGTACTAATTGCCAAACTAATTAAGGTACTAAAAAAACTTACAATAAAACTATTTAAAAACCAACCAATAAAATACTGTGGGGGGGTCGAATTGGCCTTGTAAGCAAGATCGGCAGAAAAATATTGTGCTTTACCAGTGATTAAATGTTGATAATTTTCAAGCGTTATATTTTTCGGAATAATAGTGGGCGGCATTGAGCTTAGTTCGCTCTTAGGCTTTAATGACGTACTAAGCGCCCAGATCAGTGGAAAGCATATTAATAAGCTAATTGCAGCCAAGATCAGAAAATGGCTAATGCTTGCAATCTTTGATGTCTTATTAAAGCGTTTTATCATTTACTCAATCCTCTTCAAACTTAAATAAATTTAAGTAGATTAAGCTGCCAATAAATAGAATAAACATCATGACAACCCCTGTGGCTGCACCCACACCCATTTTTAAGTTCGCTATGCTCTGTTCAAAAGAGTAAATTGCAAGGTTAAATGTGGAGGTTCCAGGACCACCCCTTGTAAGTAAATATATTTCTTCAAACTTATTAAATGTCCATATTGTTCTAAAGACAATGACAACCGCTAACACCTCAGCAAGTTGAGGTAGCGTAATATCAAAAAAACGCCTTATCGCACCAGCCCCGTCAATCTTTGCCGCATCGAAGAGCTCTAGAGGAATACTCTGCAGTCTTGCTAAAACACAGATGGTGACAAACGGAGTGTATTTCCAAACATTTAACATAATCGTGGACCACATTGCCATTCCTGGAGTCGATAACCAATACACATTCTCGGATATAACACCAATTTCTTTAAGCGAGTGATTAACAATGCCTATTTCAGGATTTAGCATCCACTGCCAACAAAGGGCTATCACAACTGTTGGGACGATATAGGGAAATAATAAAAGACCACGAAAAAAAGAGATCCCGCGTAGTGTGCGATGAAGGATGAGCCCAAGCCCAACACCAAAGATCGTCTGTAATAAAACTGAGAAAAAAGTCCAATAAATTGCATTATAGAAAGACGTCCAAAAAAGCCTATCCTGAAAAATAAATCCAAAATTTTCTAAACCGGCGAATCGATTTCCATCAGGCATTAAAGGATTAATGTAATAAAAAGACATCCTTACAGCCTCTGCAACCGGGTAAAGCATAAAGATGCATCCAGCAAGGACAAACGGCAGAATAAATAAAACTCCGAGCCGATTGTCCTTAACGCGCCAATGTGTCACTAGAGATTACCAGTTACATTATTAATGCAATATGCTCTTTGCGAACAGCTTCGAGCTGCTTGTGACCCCACTTTACAGCGTCCTCTGGTTTCCAGTTGTCTATGACTACTTTCTGAACCGTCTCTGCAAGAATCGATCTTCCGTGCACAATACCGGCAAATGGATTGATACCTTTTAGAAGCTCATTAGCTGTACTACTAGAATATTTCAGAGAATCCGCATAATAAGTCATTGATGTTTTTTTCTTTGCTTCAAAAATAGGATTCTTTGGAAATTCTGGATCGGTATAAACATCTTTATAAACCGGACCTACGTTTGGAACCAATGAATGGGCATAACGAATCTGCCACTTTTTACTATTCTGATAATACGTAAGTGCGTCTTTTACTTCTTGCACGTAAGGATTATTCAGCTTTGGAATACACCAACCCTGAAAATCATTCCAATTTGATCGATTGCCGGTCTTTGGATTTCTAGCATGATTAAAGGATTCAATGTTTTTAAAAACTTCCTTATTCTCTTCAAATGCCCTTCCATAAGGTCTACCCCAGTAAAAAGCCATTGCAGCTTTTCCAGTGACAATTGAATCAGTTACCTCAAGAAAGCCAGAACTTACAGCTGCTTTTGGCATGAACGGTTGAAGTTCTTTTATAAAAGTTAGAGCTTCTACTGTTGCAGGGCTGTCGAATATAACCTCATACTGATTAGCTTGATCGAACATTCGGCCACCAGCAGAATGCATCAGTGCCGCAAAGTGATAATCAGTACAAAGATTTCTACCTAATGCTAAAGAAATTCCTGCCATGTCCTTTTTCTTTTCAGAAATTGTTTTAGCTGCTTTTAACAGGTCATTCCAGTCCCATTTATCAGGATCGCCTAATCCCAATTCATTAATAACGTCCATTCGAACGACCAATAAATGTGGTTGATGATGACCGGGCACCACATATTGCTTCCCCTTCCAGGCGCCCCAGTAATCCCACATTGCTCCATCAACTAGGCGACTCTTTCCAATTTTCTTAACAACATCATCTACCGGCTCTAATAACCCTTGAGCCATCAATTGCATGGCAATCGGAGACTCAACGCTGATGCAATTTGCAGGACGTTTAGCAGCCATATCAGTCATTAACTTTACATAAACGCTATCCCAACCTAGCGTTTCTATTTTGAATTGGAGTCCAGGGGCATTACTAGCAGCCCACTCATTCATTGCATCGGCAGCTACAGCCCCGTAAGGGCCTGGTTCACCCCACACTCTTACAATGCCAGTTTTATTTGATTTAGTTTGCCCTAGAGAAGTTAATGGAGATACGCCTAATGCCGCACCGGTTGACAACACAGTTAAATCTTTAACAAACTCCCTGCGAGAATAAAAGCTTTTATTTTGGTTATTCTTCTTTTCCATGGAATATCTCCTTTAGTTAAAATGCAAACCTACATTTATTGCGCATAACGCCTACTACGAACATCGGCTGTAATTTGGTGGGCAAGCATACCCTCCGCCTCACAAATTCGAGACACAATCGGCGCTATGTTCAAACTCGCTTTTTGACTCATTTTTTGATAGGTGACTGTTTTCAAAAATTTACCAACCCATAATCCGCCTGTATAGCGAGCAGCCCCAGATGTTGGAAGTGTGTGATTGGTTCCAACGCCCTTATCTCCGTAGGCAACTGTAGTTTCCTCGCCAACAAAAAGACTTCCATAATTTTTTAAATTATCAAGATAGTAATCATTTCTTCTAGTCATAACCTCAAGGTGTTCTGGGGCATATTCATCACTCAATTTAACTGCTTCAGCATCTGTATCTACCACTACAACTTCACCATGATCTCTCCATGCCAGTGATGCAATTGATGCTGTTGGTAGTGTCTGAAGTTGTATATCAACTTCCTTCAACACTTCATTAGCCAATTGCTCAGAGGTGGTTATAAACCATGCAGGGCTATCGGGACCATGCTCTGCTTGCCCAAGTAAATCCGTTGCAATAAGCGATGCATCTGCTGAATCATCAGCAATAATAAGAATCTCTGTAGGACCAGCAAGTAAATCAATGCCAACCGTTCCAAAAAGCTGTCTTTTTGCTTCTGCAACAAATTGATTTCCAGCCCCAGTAACCATGTCTACAGCTTTCATGCCAAGACAGCCATAAGCCATTGAGGCAAATGCCTGCACACCACCTAGATGATAGATTTCATCTGCACCAGCATTATTCAATGCGTATAAAGTATGCGGATACATGCCGTCACTATCTCTTGGGGGGGCGCACGCTGTGATATGACTTACTCCAGCTACCCGCGCTGTACTAACACTCATAATCGCAGACGAAATCAAAGGATATTTACCACCCGGAACATAACAACCCACTCTCGAGATTGGAATATTTTTTTGACCCAAAATAACCCCTGGGGTAACTTCTGATTCAAAGCTATGAAGACTATCAAGCTGATGCTTTGCAAATTCAATTACCTGTTTTTTACAATATTCAAAATCTTGTTTAAAAGAGTCTGGCAAGAGACTGCCAACCTTCTTTATTTCATCTTGAGTTACCAGAAATGATCCTCTAGACCATTTATCTAAATTTTTTGCATACCCTGTGACAGCAGCATCTTTATTTATTCTTATTTCATCTAGCATGTCTCGCACAGTATTTTCAAGATTTCGACGATCCTGCGGAGTCTTTGGAACTGCTTTCTTTATGTAATTTCGCATTATTTAATCTTTCTTAAATAGAAAAGGTAATTGTTCTATTTTTTATAAAGTATATGGCAACCGGTTTCCATATTGGCACAATTTTTAATAAAAGCAAGCTGCGCTGCAATATTTATGGAAGTTGAGTAGTTTGATAGCTACCTAGGATTGAATTGACAAAATATAGGTTAAATTCGCATGACTTTAGGTGAGTAACCTACGAATAAACTGTGAAATAACTGTGTAATGGACTAAAACAGCCCCATAGGAGCTGTATCCGCTTGTTTTGCTTGAGGTTCTTAGCCTGCCAAGCACGATTCGAACGTACCACAACTTCGAGGCACTATCTTTTTCATTATTTGATTCATTGGAGTAAGCGCGCGGCAACTTGGGCAAACTTTAGGGGCTTGGGTAATCTCAGTTATAAAATATTTTAGGCTATATCAAAATCATACCGTTAACCAAACAAGCCAAATTCAGTAATGAAAATACCAACATAGAGTTAGTCTTAAGGAATACAAAAAAGTAGTTAAAATTAAAGTGTTTTAGCGCGATCTTATAAGTAGCTATCGCTAATTTTTATCAAATTATCTTCGTATGCTTTAGCAAGATCTAGCTCAAGCTGATTATCTGCTTTGTCAATTCCCTGCAAGGTCTTTTTACTAAAAAATGTTGTATCAAACTCTAAATTAGATACTTTTCATCTGCTATTAAGTTAGTGAAAACCTAGCTTTTAAAATCGCTCATCACAAGTTCAATAACGAAGCTTAACTGGGGTCAATCTTCTAGAAAATCCTTTTGCGAGGTCATTAGAGATTTGCTACCTAGTGAAAATACTTAGATAAAACAAATTGACTTCAAGATAAATTTTAGATAGATTATGAACAATCGTTTGTTCAAATTTAGTGTTGATATAAAACCAAAGACTAAGGGCTAATTGGCATGGGTAATAGTGAACTACTAATAAAGCCTTCCCAGGTGATCAAAGACATCACATTGCCTCTTGAATTAGTAAAGCAATTAGAAGAAATCGTTGGCAAGGATAAGTTGCTATTAGGCAAACCAGATCGTTATGCTTACGCTAGAGATAGACTACCCTATGGCTTATATCGCATTAGAGTTGGAGCGTTGCCAGGAACCCTTCCGAGCGCAATATTTTTGCCTGCATCTTCAGAAGATCTAATCAAGATTACTCAGTTTTGCTTGGCCAATAAAATTGCTTTGATTCCCTATGGTGCGGGATCAGGCGTACTTGGTGGCACGATACCGTTAAATGGTGAAATAATCGTGGATCTTAAAAAGATGAATCAAATCATTGATCTTAATGAAACGAATTGCACAGTAACCGTACAAGCTGGCATGAATGGGATGCAATTCGAGGAAGCGCTCAATATAAGAGGTTTCACAGCAGGCCATTATCCCCAATCGATATCAATGTCCACAGTAGGTGGCTGGGCCGCTTGCCGAGGGGCAGGACAAGCCTCATCAAGATTTGGAAAAATTGAAGATATGGTTTTAGGGCTTAAAGCTATTTTACCCAATGGGGAAGGCCTAGAGGTAAGGCCAGTGGCAAGACGTTCTGTAGGCCCCAGCATTAAAGATATCTTAGTTGGGTCTGAGGGTGTTTTGGGGTTTATTACTGAACTCACCTTAAGGATTTGGAAAAGATCTGCCCATAGCGAAGGGTGTGTATTAGCCTTCCCATCACTTCAATCCGGCTTTGATGCTCTAAGAGAGATCATGCAAAGCGAGTTGCGTCCTGAAGTAATTCGCCTCTATGACGCGGAAGAAAGTCGCCAACGAACACAAAATATGACTGAATTTATTGAGAAGCCGATTCTATGCATCATGAAGTTTTCAGGCTTGAAAGATCTACAAGAGGTTGAAAAAAAACTCTCGCTAGACATTGCGCAAAAATATGGAGCCAACACTGCAAGACTTGAACCCTATCAGCATTGGGAAAAAACTCGCTATCAGTCCTATTCAACACAGTGGCAAACTGACAATTACTATATGGATACGATTGAGGTTACTAGTGATTGGAGTAATGTTATCGAAATGTATCAATCCATCTCTAAGGAAGTGAAGGCTATTTATCCTGAAACATACTTTGGAGCCCACTGGTCACATATTTATTCAGAAGGCCTCTGTCAATACATGACTATCCGACTGCCTCCAATGGAAAATGAGCAGGCTCACCAGTTACATCTCCAACTATGGGACAAAATTGAATCCATATGCCTTCGTTTTGGGGGATCCCTGGCTCATCATCATGGCGTCGGATTGCTAAGAGGTAGATGGCTTAAGGAAGAGTTAAATCAGGGTATGCAGATATTAGAGGCCTTAAAAAAATCACTAGATCCCGATAACTTATTTAACCCAGGTAAATTGGGGCTGCCTCCAGCAGAGGGTGCGCTTGTTCTAGCATTTAATAATAAATGATTGGATATTGATGATGAGTGAAGTGATGAAATCTATCAAAATATGTGCCTTTTGTCCTAACACCTGTCGATCCAGTTTTGGGGCTAGTGAAACTCTACAAATTGAATCGCAAACACCTTCAGCCCTCTCTTTGATTTGCCTGGCAGTCCATCAGGGAAACCTCGAATGGGATCAAGAAACTCGTAATGTCTTAATGAGGCGGGATGCAGTTAAATCAAGTGTAGGTAAGTGCACTTACGGCTTAAATATGACAAAAATACTTGATGACGCTGTTCTTTCCTTGAGCCTAAGGTAATGCAACATCAAGGCTCCACGTTATGTCTTTAGATCCTAAAAACCAACTAAAAAAACCTTATTTAATGGGTATCGATATAGGCGCTGGGAGCTTAAAGACGATGCTTATTGATCTGAAGGGTAATGTTGTTGGTAGCGCAAGTAAAGATATTGTTACCAATTCCCCACATCCGCGCTGGAGCGAACAAAACCCCATAGATTGGTGGGAGGCAGTCAAAGAGACAGTTCCAAAGTGTATCGCCCAAGCAAATATTATGGCAGATGAAATTGCCGCCATTTCCTTTAGCGCTGGAGCGCATACGCCTGTTTTAGAAGACGATAATGGTGAGCTGCTAAGGCCTGCTATTTTATGGAATGATCAACGAAGCGGTCAGGAATCACAAGAATTAAAAGATAATCACTGGGATCGCATTCTTGAAATCGGATTTAATTCGCCTGCCCCTACCTGGACCCTACCTCAATTCTTATGGCTAAGCCGCCATGAGCCAGAAATCCTTAAAAAAACCAAGCGTATTTATGTAGCCAAAGATTGGCTCAGATCTCGACTAACAGATACCTGGGAAACAGACATAACTGAAGCTGTCGGCACTTTACTATTTGATGCGAAGGAAGGAAAGTGGTCTCAAGAGTTATGCAATCTAGCAGGATGTTTGCTAGAGACTCTCCCGCCGATTGTCAAACCAACTACTATTGTTGGATCCGTTACCCAAAAAGCTGCGCAAGAAACTGGGCTAGCACAAGGGACACCTGTTGTTTGTGGAACATCTGACACATCTATTGAAACATTTGGCGCCGGATCAATAAATCCCGGAGATGGAACAGTGAAATTAGCAACTGCAGGGACTGTAAGCGTAGTCTCTAAAGTTCCCAATATTCACAAAACGTTAATTAACTATCCTTTTGTTGTAGCAGACCATTGGTACACAATCTCAGGCACTAATAGCTGTGCTTCAGCTCATCGTTGGCTAAGAGATACATTCTTTCTAGATGAAAATGGTGTTAACGGATTCGACTTAATGGATCAAATGGCAACTCAAGTAAAGCCTGGCTCAGATGGATTGATATTTCATCCTTATCTGCAGGGCGAAAGAGCCCCTTATTGGGATCCACTTTTGAGAGCTGATTTTATTGGAATAACATTTCGCCATAATCGAGCACATTTTGCTCGCGCTTTATATGAAGGTATTGCATTTTCCCTAAAAGATGTTTTTGATCAATTCAAAGATCAGGGTATTGACATTCAATCGGCTCGAATTATTGGTGGCGGAGCTAAAAGTGCTACCTGGAGACAAATTGTTGCGGATATATTGAATATCGAAATAATCATGACTCAAACTACAGATGCTTCATTTGGAGCAGCCATGATTGCTGGCGTTGGTATAGGTATATTTAATGATGAGGCTTCGGCAGTTAAAAGTTGTGTAAAAAAAGTAGAGGCAATTAAGCCCAATTTAGAAAATGTAAAAATTTATCAGCGCTTATTCAAAATTTATAAGTCAGGGCAGTCACAATTGCAAGAAATTAATCATAATCTTTCTTCGATGGTTGGATAAAAATTATGGCATCTATTTCGTTAAAAAATATTACAAAAAACTTTGGCCAAACTTCTGTAGTTGAGGACTTAAATCTTGATATTAACGATGGTGAGTTTATTGTTTTAGTGGGACCATCAGGCTGTGGGAAATCAACCACATTAAGAATGATCGCAGGACTTGAAGAGGTCAGCTCAGGCCAAATTCATATTGGCGAAAGAAATGTAACTAAGCTTGAACCAAGTGAGCGAAATATTGCCATGGTATTTCAAAATTATGCTCTTTACCCGCACAAAACAGTTTATGAAAATCTAGCATTCGGTTTAAAAATGCGTAAAGTCCCAAAAGAAGAAATAAATAAAAAAATTAAATGGGCATCTGAAATTCTAAGAATTGAAAATTTACTTGATAGAAAACCCAAACAACTTTCTGGCGGTCAAATGCAGCGTGTATCCCTAGGTAGAGCATTAGTTCGATCTCCAGAGGTCTTCTTATTAGACGAGCCATTATCTAACCTAGATGCAAAGCTGCGAATTCGTATGCGGGAAGAAATTGGCCAATTACATCAACGTCTTGGTATCAATATGATTTATGTCACTCATGATCAAGTCGAGGCTATGACTCTGGGTGACCGCATTGTTGTTATGAATCAAGGTAAGGTTCAGCAAATTGGAACTCCCTTAGAGGTCTATGATCACCCTGCCAATCTTTTTGTCGCTGGCTTCATAGGCGCTCCCGAAATGAACTTGATTGAAGGTACTCTGATTAATGACAACGGACAGTATGTATTTAAAAATGAAAGAATAACTATTAAGCTAGGTGATAAGCTAAAAACTATCACTACAAAGACAAATAAGGCTGTCCTGGGAATTCGACCTGAATACGTAGAAGTTGTAACGGGTGAAAATAGACTAAATTTATTAAAGGCCAAAGTGCTACTTATTGAGCAAATGGGCGCACAGACATTAGTAATATGTGAATTACTCGGAAATCAAAAAATAAGAATATTAAGTGCTCGTGATGATCGATACAGTGTAGGTGATGAGCTCAATATCACTTTTAACGATACTAAATTACAGCTTTTTGATGGTGCAACGGGAGAGGTTCTTTTTTAAATAGGTCTTCAACAGTGAGGAGCAGGAAGATGGAAAATCATAAAGAATTAGATGTTTTAACGATGCAGGCAAATGAGGCTAATCAGGATAAGAAAATCCAAAAGTTTGGGCGTCGAGAAATACTTAAATCTGCAATAGCGGGTGCAGCATTGTTTGCTGGAGGTGCGCCTGCAGTCCATGCGCAACAAAAGACAATACGATTCTTAAATGCAGAACCTTCACGAGATTCGGTTAAAGCACTGCGAGTAGCTGCCGCTGAATACGAGAGGATTTCAAAAGTTAAAGTCATCATTGATACTGTGATTCCCGATGATGCTTACAATAAATTACAGGCCTCAATTGCCGCAGGTACGCCTTACGATATCGGAACCCTAGCATTTGCCGGGCATGTCTTCATTCTTGCTGATGCTGGAAAACTAGTGCCTTTAAATAAACTAGTCAGTAAACACAAATGGGGTCCGCGAATTTTATTTCCAATTAACGGTCAAAATTATTGGTATCCATATGACTACAACTTCTGCTGGATGTACTATCGAAAAGACTTATATGAACAAAAAGGCTTGAAAGTACCCACAACCTGGGAGCAGATGGCAGAGAATGCTAAGGCTTTAACTGGTGATGGCAAATTTGGGGTCGCACAGCCCCTTGGAAATAATGCAGCTGCACAATGGATGTCGCTCGGCTATATGTGGGCAGATGGAGTTAAGCTGTTGGATGATAATTTTTCATTAGTAGTTGATAACCCAACGAATAAACCAAAGGTTATGGCCTACCTAGATTTCATGAAAAAATTGTCGCCAAGTATGCCTCAAGGCATGACGCAGGCGCTTTTTGGCACGGTCTTAAGTCAATACTCAAGTGGCCAGGTAGCACATGCACCTTATGCTGGAAGATTGATGGAAGTTATTGAGGATAAGGCGCCGGACTTAGTCGCCAAAACAGGGTTTTTTATGTATCCTGATAGCGCAGGCAAAGGTCAAGCTGTCAATCATGGCTACGATGGTTGGGTAGTACTAAATACCCCCATGAAGGATGAATCTCTAAAATTCATGGAGTGGTTTACAGAGAACCAATACATAAACTTCTTGCATTCAGCGCCATTGCACTTCCAACCACCCAGACTTGATGTCTATGATGATGCACGCTGGAGAGCCCACCCTTTAGTTGAAAAACATGCAAATTTGGTTGAATTCATGAAGAGCTTCCTCACGCGCAAAGATGTCATTATTCGATCGGTTGATACAGAAGGTCCACGTGTAGATTTACGACCTGCAAAAATGTTCGAAACATTTGCTATTACTGAGGCACTGCAAAATGTCATTTACAACGGTATGCCCTCATCAGAAGCTGCCGATATCATGGCAAAAAAATATCGAACAGTTTTATAAGAATTAATGCAAGGATTTAGAACCCGAAGCGATAAGGCCCTTAAATGGGCTTTTATCGCTTCGCTCTCTATCATTCTTCTTCTTATTTTAGTACCTGTTTTTCATGCAATTCAGTTAAGTCTTTTTCAGTCCGAATCTTTTATTTCAAATAAAAATTGGGTTGGACTTGCTAATTACATTCGTATTTTGAACGATGTGGTCTTTTGGAGGTCGCTATGGGTAGGCCTAGTTTTTGGATTACTTACCATTGGACTGCAAGTTTTTTTAGGGATTATTTTTGCACTTTTTTTAGACCGGAGCTTTCCTGGTCTCCCAATTATTAGAGGCATAGTGATATTGCCTTACTTACTACCCACAGTTGTTGTAGCCTTAGCATTCCAATGGATGCTAGATGGCACATTAGGTCTGCTAACTATATGGGCAGAACAATTAGGATTTGGTAGACCTAGCTGGTTTGAAAATTCGTATCTTGCCATGACAGTGGTCATTATTTCTAGCGTCTGGACTTGGACACCATTTGTCACAGTTTCCTTTTTGGCAGCTCTTCAGACCATTCCCAAATCTCTTTATGAGTCTGCCAAGGTTGATGGGGCTGGCTTATGGTCGCAATTTTGGCATGTAACTATACCGATGATCTTACCAATGCTGATGGTAATTATTCTTCTAAGAAGTATATGGATGTTTAATAAATTCGATATTGTTTGGCTTTTGACTAAAGGAGGCCCTTCCTCTGCTACCGAGCACCTCCCTATTCTTGCCTATCGTCGAGCTTTTTTACAATACGATGTTGGTGGTGGTGCAGCGGTTGCAACATTGTCTTTTCTGATTCTCTCAGTGTTAATTTTGATTTACTTTTACTACTTTCCACTGGAAGATAAAGAGAGTTCAAATTGAAAATTAAAGGTGGTGTTTTTTTATTTACCTTGGTAACCATTGCTCTTTTAGGGATATGGTCTTTCTTTCCAATTTATTGGATGATAGTCTCCAGTATTCGCCCCGAACGGGATTTATTTAAGATTCCAACTTTTTGGCCAGAAACAATTGACTGGCAATTTACTTCCTATAAAAATCTACTAGAACTCACAGACTACCCCTTGCAGTTTATGAATAGCGTTGTTGTAGCCCTAGCTGTTGTATTTATTACCTTAATAATTTCCATCATCATTGCTTATGTGGTGACTAGATATCGAGTTCCAGGCAAAACTTTTATTGTTGGCAGCATGCTTTACGCTTACATGTTCCCACCCCTGATGCTTGCAATTCCCCTTCTTTCAATTTTTGCCACTCTAGGCTTATCTGATAGCTTAATAGCTGTAATACTGGCGCATTGCACTCTTACCATTCCTTTAGGTGTCTGGATGTTGTGGGGGTTCTTTAAAGTCATGCCCTTTGATCTTGAAGAAGCCGCAATGGTTGATGGTTGCTCACGAGCGGGAGCTTTTTTTCGGGTTGTTTTGCCTCTATCACTTCCCGGCATGATTACCGTTTCAATTTTTTCCTTTTTATTGTCATGGACGGACTATGTATTTGCATTTGTCCTTATTACTAGCGACAGTAACAAAACTCTACCAGTAGGTCTAGCCTCCTTAATTGGTTCCTTTGATGCTCGATGGGGTGAATTAATGGCTGGAGCAACTTTAATTGCAATTCCATTATTCCTAATGTTTGTATTCTTAGGTCGTTATTTTATTAAAGGCTTAGCAGCAGGTGCAATTAAAGGATAGCTATGAATTTTGGCCTAAAAAATAAAGTAAGCGTTATCACAGGTGGAGCTAGAGGGATCGGTTTAGCCGATGCACTTAGTTTAGGCTCTGAGGGATCTAAAATAATTCTTATAGATATAGATGAAACAGCTGCAAAAGAGGCGGTTATAAAACTTAAAGAAAAAAATATTACTGCGCATTATTACTGGGCTGATACCGCTGATGAATCTCAAGTGCTAAAAGTGGCTAAGAAGATTGAAGAGGATCACGATCATTGTGATGTACTCGTCAATAATTCTGGGATAGGGGTTAAACCAGCCTATCTACTTCGAGATATGCCATTAAGTGCATGGGAACGCATGATGGATGTACATCTTAAAAGTACTTTTTTATGGTCACGTGCAATGATTCCATTGATGGAGAAAAATAAATTTGGAAGAATTGTTAATATGTCATCAATGAATTTTACTGGGGGCGGGAGAGCTGGTGTATCCCACTATTCTTCGGCCAAAGCGGCTATTGCTGGTCTAACACAAACACTTGCAAAAGAAGTTGGTAACCTAGGAATTACTGTTAATGCAATTGCTCCTGGATATGTTTCCACTGAACTTATTTCTCAGTTTACGGCCGAAATGATGCAGGTACTTACAAAACAAAATCCTGTAGGAAGAACCTGTATGCCTGAAGAAGTTGCAGCTCTGGTCACCTTTCTCTGTTCTGATCAAGCTGCATTTATTAATGGCGAATTAATATGCATGGATGGTGGTCGC
>CANISN010000015.1 GCA_947470165.1 Burkholderiaceae bacterium
TGCAAGCGCTTGTAATGGTTGTATACCGCAACTGATAGGGTCTTCTTGGCATGATCTTGACCAATTACATATTGATCTAGATTCTCACGAATCTGGTGTGGTGTTGGTAAGGAATCATCACCCTCACCTTTAGGGAGTTTTGCTAATTCTTCTTGAATGATGTCAGTGCATAGATCAATACACTCATCACAAATGAACACAGATGGTCCAGCAATCAGCTTCTTCACTTCATGCTGACTTTTGCCGCAAAAGGAGCAGTACAGAATTTTGTCTGCGCTATTGGAGTCTTTTGTGTCGCTCAAAGTAGATACCTTCTTATGTATTCGGCTTATGGGCGCTTATCAATTACTTTATCTATCAAGCCATACTCTTGAGCCTGTTCTGCAGACATAAAGTTATCTCGATCAGTATCTTTAGCAATGGTATCAATCGTTTGGCCAGTTCGGTCAGACAGAATTTTATTCAAGCGCTCACGTAAATAGAGAATTTCACGGGCTTGAATTTCAATATCAGAAGCCTGACCACGAGCACCACCTAAGGGTTGATGAATCATCACACGTGAATTAGGTAAGGCGTAACGCTTACCCTTCTCACCAGCGCACAATAAGAATGCGCCCATACTGGCAGCCATGCCCATACACAGAGTACTAACGTGTGGCTTTATAAATTGCATAGTGTCGAAGATTGCTAAGCCGGCCGATACAGAACCGCCAGGAGAGTTGATATACAGAGAAATTTCTTTATCTGGGTTTTCGCTCTCAAGAAATAACAACTGGGCTATCACTAAGTTTGCAGTTTGATCATTCACTTCACCAACTAAGAAAACAACGCGTTCTTTTAGTAGGCGAGAGTAAATGTCATAGGCCCTCTCACCTCGACCAGAGGTTTCAATCACCATAGGAACTAAACCCAAAGCTTTGGGTTCTAAATTCTCGGACTGGAAATGATTCTGGTTCATGCGGTCGGACCTTTTATATAAATAACTAAATGTTAGTTGAGCTTACTGAGCTCTTCGAAGGTAATAGTTTTATCAATCACTTTAGCTTGTGATGTGAAATACCGAATAACGTTATCTTCAAGAACTAAATTCTCAATATCTTTGAGACGGCTGGGGTTGCTATAGAGCCAGCGTACCACTTCTTTTGGATCTTCATAAGTAGCAGCCTGCTCATCAATCTCTGCTTTGATTTGATCTGTAGTCGCAGCCAAATTCTGCTGCTTAACTAAGTCGCTCAAAATCAAGCCAAGGCGAACCCGCTTGATAGCTTGCTCAGCAAACATCTCGGCTGGGATAGGTGCATCTTTTGCATTCGGAATGCCACGTTGCATCAAGTCCTGACGTGCGGACTCAACTAAACGCTCTTGCTCCTGAGTCACTAATGACTTTGGTGTATCAAGTTCGCAAATACTATTAAGCTTGTCCATCACTTCACCTTTTAATAAAGATGTAATGCGACGTTTGGTCTCGCGATCAAGATTCACTTTTACTTCTTCACGCATCTTTGCAACGCCACCTTCAGTAACACCCATAGATAATGCAAACGCATCATCTATTACTGGAAGATGCGCCCAGTTCACTGACTTAACAGTAATTGTGAAGTCGGCAGTTTTGCCAGCAACATCCTTACCATGGTAATCAGCCGGAAAGCTTAAGGGGAAGGTTTTGCTTTCGCCAGCTTTGAGCCCTAAGGTTGCAGCTTCAAATTCTGGGAGCATGCGGCCTTCACCGAGAACATACTCAAAGTTTTCTGCTTTACCACCAGTAAATTCAACACCATCAATCTTGCCTACGAAGTCGATAATTACCTGGTCGCCAGCTTGTGCAGAGGTATTAGCACCGCCATCACCATGTGGACCTACTTCACCACGCGCATGATAATGAACCTGCTGCTTACGCAATACATCTAAAGCACGGTCAATTTCTGCATCAGAAATATCCGTCGTGTACTTGGTTACTTCAGCTTTACTAAAATCACCCATTTTCACTTCTGGCAAAACTTCGAAGTGAGCATCAAAAACAATCTTTTCAGCATCTAATTCGCTCTTAGGATCAAGGCGAGGCTGACCGGCTAATAGAATTTTTTCATTTTGGGCTAAGTCATAAAACAGCTCGGAAGCTTTATCGAACTGAAGTTCGAAATCCACTTGCATGCCATATTGCTTTTCAACCATATTCTTGGGCACTTTGCCTGGACGGAAGCCGGGAGCTTTCATGGTCTTGCCCAATTTAGCCAAACGGGCCTCTCTTGCCTTAACCAAATCGGCGCGAGCAAACTCTAGGGTCACTTTGCGGTCTAACTGACCTAAATTTTCTATATGCACAGCCATTCTCGTCTCTTAATTGAAAATCAGAATATATGAAGCCCAAGCCAAGTAGCTATCTTGTGGTGCGAGGAGGGGGACTCGAACCCCCACACCATTACTGGCGTCAGGACCTAAACCTGGTGCGTCTACCAATTTCGCCATCCTCGCGCGAATTCCGCAAACGCTACCGAGCTAGAACTTCACTCTAAAGAGCGTAATTCTACAATGCTTGGCGGTTTTGGAGGATATTTAAGCCTTGTATAGCAAAGCCACAGCGTGGACGGCAATGCCCTCACCTCTACCTAAGTGCCCAAGAGATTCATTTGTCTTGGCTTTCAGGTTGACATGGCTGGGCGTAACGGCAAGATCAGCTGCAATATTACGGACCATATCTGGCAAGAAAGTGGCTAATTTAGGCTTTTGGCAAATAATCGTTGCATCTACATTACCAACCTGAAATCCCGCAGCCTGCACTTTTTGCAGCGCCGCCCTAAGCAAAATACGACTATCCATGTCCTTAAATTGAGGGTCAGTATCTGGAAAAAGCTGGCCAATATCATTTAAGCCCGCAGCCCCCAATATCGCATCTGTCAAAGCATGAAGCAGCGCATCTGCGTCGGAGTGACCTAACAGCCCTTTTTCATTGGGGATATGAACTCCGCCCAAAATCAACTTACGGTTAGCCACCAAGGCATGAACGTCATAGCCTTGACCGATTCGAAACTGAGGAATATGAGAGGTGCTTTGGGTCATTGGATACCGATAGGTTGTTAGCTCAAGTAAATTATGTAGCTGATGCTTGCAAAATGGTTTGCATCAATTCCCAATCTGCAGGATGGGTTACCTTAAAGTTGCGTGTCGCCCCTTCAATGAGCAACGGCTTTAGACCAGCAAGTTCCATAGCACTGGCCTCATCGGTAATATCTGCTTCCAAGCGAATACCCTCCTCGATGGCATCATGCAGGCGCTTTAAGCCAAACATTTGGGGTGTTTGAGCCTGCCAGAGATGTTCACGGGAGATCGTTTTCAATGATCTTGTTGGGTTGCCAGCTATAGCGGAATTGGCATCAGCCATTTTTAAGGTATCAGCCAATGGCATCGCCAATAAACCACCCTCGCCTGATTGAGTGACCGCCCTGATCAATTTTTGAATGAGTGCCGGCGAGATCC
The DNA here is from genome assembly GCA_947470165.1 of Burkholderiaceae bacterium. Classification (GTDB taxonomy): domain Bacteria; phylum Pseudomonadota; class Gammaproteobacteria; order Burkholderiales; family Burkholderiaceae; genus Polynucleobacter. Next base: position 3,475 of record CANISN010000015.1, read on the forward strand.
CTGGGCGGGCAGCATCATGAACTAGCACCCAATCATGTTCAGGAATGCCTCCTTTAAGCATGGCGGCCAAAGTATTTCTGACGGTTTCTTGGCGTGTAAGTCCACCAGTTGGCAGAAATTGGACCAAGGTTGATTTGCCTGCCAGTGAGCCAAGAATGGGATTATCGATAAAACTAGGGCTCACACCCACCCAAATAGAGGCAATCTCCGGAGTTTGTATAAAAGCCCTTAAGGCGTAAGCCAGCATGGGTTTGCCAGCTAACTCCTGAAACTGCTTTGGTAAGACTCCGCCAAGCCTAGACCCCGAGCCAGCCGTAGGTAGCAAGGCGTGACATTGGGGCAAAGATGGCGAGGATTGAATTCCAGCAGGCATACCTGATTCTATAATGAGCGCAGATGTCCGATGCATTAAAACTAGCACCCCCCATACCTGCGCCGCGGGCTGGGCAGCGCTTTACCTTTTCGGGACTAATTGGCTCTGCAGATGCCGCTTTAATCGCTCAATCAGCCCTGCGCTATCGCTCTGAGTTTTCAGTGATGGTGATTTTTTGCGCCCAAGCTCAAGAAGCCCAGCGTCTTTTAGAAGAAATTCCCGCTTTTGCGCCGCAACTCAAAACGCGTTTACTGCCTGATTGGGAGATTTTGCCGTATGACCATTTTTCCCCACATCAAGATTTAGTCTCAGAACGCTTAGCAACCCTATATGAATTACTCAACGGTAGTTGTGACATTGTTTTAGTACCCATTACTACCGCACTGCAAAGACTTGGCTCACCGAACTTTCTATCAGGGCACACTTTTTTCTTCAGGCAGGGTGACAAGCTGAATGAAGCAGCACTAAAGCTTCAGTTGCAACAAGCTGGCTACGATCCGGTAAGCGCTGTGATGCGCCCTGGTGAATACAGTATCCGGGGTGGCTTGATTGACTTATTCCCGATGGGCTCAAGCTTGCCCTATCGACTTGACCTTTTTGGGGATGAGATTGAACAAATCAGGGCCTTCGATCCAGACACTCAGCGCAGCCTATATCCAGTTAAAGAAGTGCGACTACTGCCTGGTCATGAGTTTCCATTTGATGATGCCTCACGTACCGCCTTCCGAGGTAGATGGCGCGAAGTATTTGAAGGTGACCCAAGCCGTTGCTCCATTTATAAAGATGCCAACCTCGGAATCCCTAGCGCTGGTATTGAATCATATCTACCGCTCTTCTTTGAAGAGTCCTCCAGCGTCTTTGATTACTTTCCGCGATCAGGTGATCCCGTCTGGGTTATCAGCATTGGCAATGTTGAAGAATCTATTAAAAGTTTTTGGAAGGACACACTGTCCAGATATGAATTCTTAAAACATGATCTTGATCGTCCCATTCTTAAGCCATCTGAATTATTTCTCGATGTGGATCAATTTTTTACTGCGGCTAAACCCTTTGCACGTTTAGCGTTAGATAAAGAGGCGGATAAAGAAACGAAAAAAGAAGCAAATCAAGAATTAAAAGGTACGCCACAATTTTTAGCGGTTCCGGATCTTGCTGTACATCGACGCGATGCAGATCCCATTTATCGACTTAGAGCACTTGTTTCGCAAGAAAAAGTACGGGTACTGATCTGTAGTGATAGCAATGGTCGCAAAGAATCTATCCGCCAGCTATTTGAAGAAAGCAATTCAGTTACTGGACAAAATGGTACACCGCCTTATCCATTAAAACCTGAGAGTTTTGAAGGTGTTGCTGATTTTATTAAGAGTGATGCACTTTTTGGTCTCGTTACAGCTCAGCTTTTTAATGGCTTTACTTGGATTTCTGAAAACCTGATCCTCGTCACCGAAGCTGAGCTCTTTACTACGATGGCGCGTCAAAGACGCAAAGGTAAGGAAAGTGAGAGCTCCGATCCGGATATGCTCTTTAAGGATCTGTCGGAGCTGAAGATTGGAGATCCCGTTGTGCACTCTGATCATGGTATTGGTCGGTATCAAGGTTTAGTACTTCTGAATTTAGCACCTCCCAAAGAAGAGCCTATCTTTGAAGAGTTCTTGCACTTGGTCTATGCTAAAGAGGCAACTCTGTACGTTCCAGTGCAGCAATTACAAATGGTGACGCGTTATGCAGGTTCTGATCCTGACTCAGCGCCATTGCATCAACTAGGCTCTGGCCAGTGGGATAAAGCACGACGTAAAGCTGCTCAGCAAATTCGGGATACGGCTGCTGAGTTATTGAGCCTATATGCTGCAAGAGCCATTCGCAAAGGCCATGCCTTTGAATTCTCGGCCCATGATTACGCAGCATTTTCTGAAAGCTTTGGCTTTGAGGAAACACCGGACCAAGCCAATGCAATCGCTGCAGTGATTGGCGACATGACAAGCGGTACACCCATGGATCGTCTAGTGTGCGGTGATGTGGGCTTTGGAAAAACGGAAGTTGCCCTACGTGCGAGCTTTGTTGCGGTGATGGGTGGCAAACAAGTCGCAATCTTAGCGCCAACCACTCTACTGGCAGAACAACATGTTGCAACTTGGAAAGATCGCTTTGCAGACTGGCCAGTGCGCATTGTTGAACTATCGCGTTTTAAAACGACTAAAGAAATTAATGCCGCATTGGAGGCTATTGCTAAAGGCGAAGCAGACATCATTATTGGTACGCACAAACTACTCTCGAAAGAAACTCAGTTTGCCAACTTAGGTCTAGTGATCGTAGATGAAGAACATCGCTTTGGTGTACGACAAAAGGATGCTCTAAAAGCCTTACGAGCTGAAGTCGATATTTTAACTCTGACTGCTACACCTATACCAAGAACGCTAGGTATGGCGATGGAAGGTCTGCGTGAATTTTCCATTATTGCAACTGCGCCACAGAAACGCTTAGCCATTAAAACCTTTGTGCGACGCGAAGGAGATGGCGTTATTCGTGAGGCAGTTTTACGAGAAATTAAGCGGGGTGGCCAAGTCTATTTCTTACACAACGAAGTAGAAACTATTCAGAATCGCAAGCGTGCGTTACAAGAGCTCATTCCAGAAGCTAGTATTAGTGTTGCTCACGGACAAATGCATGAACGTGAACTTGAATCGGTCATGCGTGAGTTTGTAACGCAACGTACCAATATTTTGCTTTGCACCACCATTATTGAAACTGGCATTGATGTTCCCACGGCTAATACCATCATCATGCACCGCGCTGATAAGTTTGGTTTAGCTCAACTACACCAATTGCGCGGTCGCGTTGGACGCTCGCATCATCAGGCATACGCCTATCTACTCGTACCAGATCCAGATGCGTTAAGCAAGCAAGCACAGCTTCGCTTAAATGCAATTCAAGCCATGGAAGAATTGGGCTCTGGCTTTTATTTAGCGATGCACGATCTAGAAATTCGTGGTGCTGGAGAAGTGCTGGGAGATAAACAGTCCGGTGAAATCCATGAGATTGGTTTTCAGCTCTATACCGAGATGCTTAATCGGGCTGTCAAATCCTTGCGGAGCGGCAAAGAGCCTGATCTCTTGTCGCCATTACAAGTAACAACTGATGTCAATCTTGGCATCCCCGCTCTTTTACCAAGTGATTATTGCCCAGACGTACATGAGAGGCTCTCAATGTATAAGCGTTTTGCTGGCACAAATGATTTTTCAGAATTGATGGGCTTACGAGAAGAGCTAGTAGATCGCTTTGGTGATTTACCGGATCAAGCCAAGTCTTTTTATGAAACCCATCGTCTACGCCTTGAGATGAATGGCTTTGGAATTAAAAAAATTGACGCCACACCAGCATCCATTCAGATTCAGTTCATCCCTAATCCACCTATTGATCCAATGAAGATCATTCAATTGATTCAGTCATCCAAGTATATCCAGCTCAATGGTCAAGATAAGTTGAAGATTCTTCCCCAAAAGGAAAAAGATTTTGAGAAACTAGAGCAACGTTTAGACCATATCCGAAAGATACTGCGAAGCCTTAACGAATCTGCCATGCTCAATACTGTTCAAGCCAATTAATTCCATTACTTGCTAACCATGTCCGACCACCTCACTCTTGTAGCCCTTGCCAATACGGCAATTCCTGCGGAACTAAACGCGAGATTGATTGGGCATGCAAAGGTTCTAGGAATTGATATCACTCATGATGAAAAGCAACATTTACATTCTAAATACTTCTCAACGCGTTGGACTTGTAGTCAGGCCTTAATGCCTGAGGCTCGAGTTGCGATGCGTGAGATCGCTGCAGCACACCATGCTGATTTAGCTTTTCTATCTTCAGGATTTAAACTTCGTGAAGTTAAAGTCTTAGCCATGGATATGGACTCGACTCTCATCAATATTGAATGTATCGATGAGATCGCTGATTTCATCGGCAAGAAGGCGGCAGTCTCTGAAATTACGGAAGCCACTATGCGGGGCGAGATAAAAGATTTCAAAGAAAGCTTGCGTCGTCGCGTAGCGCTCTTAGCCGGTGTATCTGCTGATGTATTGGAATTAGTTTATCAGGAGCGCTTGCTCATCAATCCTGGTGCAGCTGATTTGCTCGCTGGAGCAAATAGCATGGGTCTTCACACACTACTCGTTTCTGGTGGTTTTACTTTTTTCACGGAGAAACTACAACAAGAGTTGGGTTTCAAACAAACGCAAGCAAATACTCTAGAAATCATTGATGGCAAACTCACCGGCAAAGTACTGGGTGATATTGTTGATGGTGCTGCCAAGGCCGCTTATCTTGACGGCGCCTGCTCTCACATGAATTGCCATAAGAGCAATGCCATCACGATAGGTGATGGCTCTAATGACCTACTCATGATGGATGGCTCTGGCATTAGTATTGCCTATCGCGCGAAGCCGATTGTCAAAGAAAAAGCCGACGCGGCTTTTGACCGAGTCGGCTTGGATGCTGTCTTGCTATTAATTACTTAGATAGCTAATTGAGCAATCAATAGCAACGAGCGCCACTTAGAGGCGTTCGAAAATAGTAGCAATACCCTGTCCACCACCAATACACATGGTAACCAAAGCATACTTACCTTGAACGCGATGTAGTTCATGGATAGCTTTAGTAGCAATGGCTGCACCAGAGCAACCGATTGGGTGACCCAATGCAATGGCACCACCATTCACATTGGTTTTTGCAGGATCTAAGCCCAAACCTTTTGTCACTGCCAATGCTTGAGCAGCAAAAGCTTCGTTTGACTCAATCACATCAATTTGGTCTAGCTTGAGACCGGCACGCTCTAAAGCGATCTTCGTTGCCGGAATCGGACCTTCACCCATAATGTGGTTTGGTACACCAGCAATAGCATAAGACACTAAACGCGCAATTGGCTTATGGCCTGCTTTCTTGGCTGCTTCAGCTTCTGCCAATACAAAGAATGCCGCGCCATCATTAATGCCGGACGCATTACCTGCAGTCACGCTGCCACCCTCTTTTTTGAAGACCGCCTTCATCTTCGCCAAAGTTTCCATAGTAGTTTCTGGTTTGCAATGCTCGTCAGTATCAAATACCACATCGCCCTTACGCGATTTAATCGTGATTGGAACGATTTGTGACTTGAAGCGACCTTCTTTAATCGCATGTGCTGCACGACGATGAGATTCCACTGCTAAAGCATCCTGCTCTTCGCGTGTTAATTTCCATTTTTCAACCAAGTTCTCAGCAGTAACACCCATATGGCCAACGCCAAATGGATCAGTTAGAACAGAAACCATCAGGTCAAGCATTTTGGTATCGCCCATACGAGCGCCGCTGCGCATTGCTGGTGATCCATACATACCGCGTGACATGACCTCAACACCACCGCCAACACCATAATCGCAGTCGCCCAACATAATGGCCTGGGCTGTTGTTACGATTGCTTGCAAGCCGGAGCTGCATAAGCGATTCAAAGCCATTGCTACAGACTCCATTGGCAGACCAGCCTGAATAGAGGCAACACGGGCAACATAGGCATAACGGTTATCCGTAGGGATGGTATTACCAACCGTGACGTAATTAATCAATGCGGGATCTACCCCAGAGCGAGCAACCGCTTCTTTCATCACCATACCGCCGAGCTCACAAGGTTCTAGGCTGCTAAGTGAGCCCCCGAAGCTACCAATTGCTGAACGTACCGCACTTAAAACGACGACATCACGAATCATAAAAATCCCCTTTGCTGTGCCTTTTAGGCAAATTAATGACCCCAATTAGAGGTTCAATTACTATTTTTATTCCAATAATCAAGTTTCGGCAATCAGGTCATGCCCTTGGGAGCTAATTACCATTACTTTAATGATTTCACCGGCGCGATATCTTTTAGATGGCTTGCTTGGAGGTAAAACCCTCACCAAACCATCAATTTCAGGGGCATCACCTGCAGTTCGGCCGATGCCGCCTGATTCATCAACCCGATCAATTAGAACCTGAATGCGCCTCCCTATTTTTTTAGCAAGTCGCTTGACCGAAATTGCCTCTGCTTTAGCCATAAATTGAGCACGTCGCTCTTCGCGAATGGTAACTGGAACGGGGTTATCTAGCGCATTTGCAGTTGCCCCATCCACAGGTGAATACGCAAAACAGCCAGCACGATCAATTTGAGCCTCATCCAGGAAATCCAGAAGATATTGGAATTCTTCCTCGGTCTCCCCAGGAAACCCTGCAATAAAAGTACTACGAATCACTAAATCTGGGCAGGCTTCGCGCCATCTCTGAATACGCTCTAAATTTTTCTCGCCACTAGCTGGACGTTTCATGCGCTTGAGCACGTCGGGATGCGCATGCTGCAATGGAATATCTAAATAAGGGAGCACTCCATAACCATGCTCTGAAAACTCTGCCATCAAAGGCAAGATATCATCAACATGCGGATAGGGATAAACATAATGGAGACGCACCCATGCTTGATGCTCTCTAGCAATTTGATTAAGTGCATTCACCAAATCAAACATGCGTGTCTTGACAGGTTTACCATCCCAAAAGCCGGTACGGTATTGAATATCAACACCATAAGCGCTAGTGTCTTGGGAGACGACTAGCAGCTCTTTAACACCGGATTCAAATAATCGTTTAGCCTCAAGCAGCACTTCACCTATTGGGCGAGAGACGAGGTCTCCACGCATACTCGGAATAATGCAGAAAGTGCAACGATGATTGCAGCCTTCGGATATCTTCAGGTAGGCATAGTGCTTAGGCGTCAGTTTGACACCAATCGGCGGTAATAAATCTGTAAAAGGATCATGCGGCTTAGGCAGGTGCAGATGAATGGCCTGCATTACCTCTTCAGTAGCATGTGGCCCAGTAACAGCAAGGACTTTAGGGTGAATGCTCTGAATGAGATCGCTACCATCAGCATTTTTACGAGCACCAAGGCAACCAGTAACAATCACCTTACCATTCGCTGAAAGCGCCTCACCGATCGCCGCTAAACTCTCTTCAACAGCAGAATCAATAAAGCCACAAGTGTTGACTACTACGAGATCAGCGCCAGAATAATCTTTGGCCGTCTCATAGCCTTCGGCACTTAACTGCGTCAGAATCAACTCAGAATCGACTAATGCCTTGGGGCATCCCAAGGAAACAAAACCTACTTTTCCAGCCACAACTATTCTTTTTCTGTCTTATTAGCTTGCGCCGGAAATGGAAAGCCACTAAATATGGTTGGTGAATTTTGCATTTGCTCCTGCATCTTCATGAACAAATCTTTGCTCTGCTCCATATAGTTACCCATCAAGCCCTGCATCATCGGATTTTGCAGATTGAGCATATTTGCCCAAGCCTCTGGAGTGCTACCTGCACCCAAGCCTTGGGTTTGATCACCGAGCTTGTTATGAATATCGACAAAGGACTGCATGGTCTTTTCTAGATAACTACCCATTAGCCCTTGCATTGAATTGCCATAGAAACGAATAATCTGAGAAAGCATTTGAGAAGAAAATACTGGGGCACCACCAGCCTCTTCTTCCAAAATAATCTGCAGCAAAATGTTGCGAGTGAGATCGTCTTCAGTTTTAGCATCAACGACGCTAAATGCATCGCCAGCCATCACTAAATTTTTGATATCCACCAGCGTGACATAAGCACTAGTTTGCGTGTCGTATAGACGACGATTCGGATATTTCTTAATTAAGCGGCTATCGCCGGCTTTCTTGGAACGTGTGGCCATATTTTTCCTAACTCTCGTTGCCGCAATGCAACATCGGCATAGTTTATCTCTAGTTTGACTTTGAGGTAAATATGCCGACGCGCATTCAACTAAAAGCAATATTTACGGCGATTTAACCTGTGTGAAGACCGCCATTTAGGGAAAAGTCTGCTCCAGTGGCATAACCACCGTCATCAGAGGCAATCCAGCAGCAAATAGAAGCGATTTCTTCTGGAGTACCAAGGCGCTTGACCGGAATACCGGAAACAATCTTCTCAAGAACGTCTTCACGAATAGCTTTAACCATGTCAGTACCAATATAGCCGGGAGATACGGTATTCACCGTGACACCTTTGGAGGCTAATTCTTGAGACAAGGCCATCGTAAAGCCATGCAAGCCAGCTTTCGCTGTTGAGTAGTTGGATTGACCAAACTGACCTTTTTGACCGTTTACTGAGGAGATATTGATAATACGACCCCAGCCGTTATCAGCCATACCATCGACAACCTGCTTAGTAACGTTGAACAATGAATTGAGATTGGTATCAATCACTGCCTTCCAAGCCTCTGGAGTCATTTTACGAAAGACGCTGTCTTTGGTGATACCAGCATTGTTTACCAAAACATCTACACGCCCAACTTCAGCCTTCACCTTATTGAATGCGGCTACAGTGCTGTCCCAATCCGAAACGTTCCCTTCAGAAGCAATGAAGTCATAACCCAAGACTTTTTGCTCACCAATCCAACGATCTTTTCGTGGGGAATTAGGACCACAACCAGCGATCACTTTAAAGCCATCTTTGGCAAGCCTCTGACAAATAGCAGTACCAATTCCACCCATACCACCAGTTACATATGCAATCTTTTGAGACATGTATTTCCCCTTAAAAAATATTATTGAGCAGCTGCGTTTACTTTTTCTTTCACATACTTACCAGGAGCCGCCTCGAGTTTTTTATATCGTGTATTACCAAACGTTTTACTGGACTGAATTTTTTTGCCCCCAAATTGCTCTAACCATAAAGCGTAATTGGGCCACCAACTGCCTTTAACATCTTTAGCTTGAGCCAACCAATCATCTGCAGTTTTAGCTAGCTTGTTATTTTCAAAATAATGACGTTTGTTTTTTACTGGTGGATTAATCACACCAGCGATATGTCCTGACGCACCCAATACAAATCGATTCTTGCCTTTAAGAATCTGAGTAGATTGGTAAGCAGATTTCCAAGGAACAATATGATCATCATGTGAGGCATATATATAGGATGGAACAGTAATTTTGCCGAGATCTACTTTCTCACCGCAAACGGTGAGCTTGCCAGGTTTGATCAACTCATTTTGTAAATAGGTATGACGTAGATACCAACAGTACATAGGTCCAGGTAAATTAGTTGAATCGCCATTCCAATACAAGAGATCAAACGGTGGCGGTGAATTCCCTTTCAAATAATTCTCAACGACATAGTTCCATACCAAATCATTAGGGCGCAAAAAGGAGAATGTATTACCTAGATCAAGACCAGACATCATCCCGAAATGGCCACCCTCACCCCCAATAGTACTCTCGCGCAATTTCACCATGCCTTCATCAATAAAGACATCCAAAATACCGCTGTCACTGAAATCCAAGAGTGTGGTCAGTAGCGTTAGGCTAGCAACGTAATCTTTTTTACGAGCAGCTAATACTGCTAATGCAGTCGAAGTCAGTGTTCCACCAACGCAAAAACCCAGTACGTTGATTTGGTCTGTGGCACCGATATCTTTTACTACTTCAATTGCTTGAATAACGCCATCACCAACGTAGTCATCCCAGGTTACTTTCGACATAGTTGCATCTGGATTTTTCCAGGAGACTAAAAACACAGTATGGCCTTGCTCCACCATATAACGTACAACCGAGTTATCTGGCTGCAAATCTAAAATATAGAACTTGTTAATGCAAGGCGGAACCATCAGGTAGGGGCGCTCATACACCGTCTCAGTAAGAGGGGTGTATTGAATCAACTCAAAAAGATCATTACGAAATACGACTTGGCCTTCAGTGGTAGCAATATTTTTGCCAAGCTCAAAAGCACTTTCATCTGTTTGGGATACTTTTCCCTTTTTCAAATCACCTAATAAATTGACGATCCCGTTTTGAATCGATTGACCCTGGGTGCTAATAATGTTTTCCAAAACCTCTGGATTAGTTGCAATGAAATTCGATGGAGATAAAGCGTCAATCATTTGCTCTGTCGTAAACAGAATTTTGACTTTAGTTTTTTCGTCTGCCTCAACCGCCTTGGCGAGCGCTATTAAATGCTTTGAGTTCAATAAATAAGTTGCAGCAATCATCTTGCTCCAGGAGGAATGCCATGCCTTCCCAGAAAAGCGGCGATCTTTTACTTCGATTGCTTCTGGGTTGGTTGCAAGATGTGCGAACTCAGTGAAATATTCTTTTTGAATTTCTGACAAACGCTCTGGGGGGATTAATGCCATGTGGTGGGGAGCCAAAGATGGCGCGACACCAGTATTCATACCTGCAAACATAATGGTCTCTTAAAGTTATTATGACTATTCTGCATCTATAAGGCTAGAAGGGTTATACGCACTAACCCTAGCCCCACAGCTAGGTGGGTAATAAGCCCAAGATTATGTGTTTTGTGAAGTCCAAATCAATGAAGCAAAACGCCCCGTTACTTTATCTCGTCGGTAGGAGAAAAAGCGCTGCTTATCTGTGAAAGTGCAAAAATCACCCCCATCAATTTGTTTGATGCCGAGGGAGTTCAAGCGGTCTCGAGCAAGAATGTAGAGATCAGCTAAATACTTGCCTGGCTGCCCCAAAATAGGGCTGAATGCTTGCGATAAGATGGATTGACTCTGGCCTGAAAATGCCTCCAATACATCCTCGCCAACCTCAAATGCAGTGGGTCCGATAGCTGGGCCCATCCAAGCTGAAATATCTTGTGGGCTTAGACTGGAAGATAGACCGCACATTGCTTGAATCGTGTTTTCTAAAACGCCTCCACTAAGACCTCGCCAGCCAGCATGGGCCGCCCCAATCACTTCACCATTTTTACTCGCAAACAAGACTGGCATGCAATCTGCAGTAAGCACAGCCAATACTTCATCAGGAATATTGGTTACCGAAGCATCCGCCTCAAATGGCCCCACACCAATTTCTTGTCTTGAAGCTGGAGTGCTCACCGTTACACCATGAATCTGCTTTAACCACATTGGCTCAGACGGAAGAATGGACTTTAAAATGGCTCGGTTTTGCATGACATCGGCAGGATCATCGCCAGCATTCAGCCCGAGATTGAAGTTGTCAAATGGGGACTTGCTGACGCCTCCAACTCTAGTGCTACAAAAAGCCTTAATGAGCCGAGGTACTTCCCAGCTGGGCTCGATCTTTTTAATGGCGCTGATCATTTTTTATGGAAGCCATCAAAGCTTCCTCTTTGGGGAGGTCCAATTCGCTCATCCCTAATAATGGTAGCAAATCAATTAAATCTTGAGGGGGTAAACGAAACCAGGTCATGATTGCTTTTGTAGTTGGATGCTGCAAGCTCAGAGCATAAGCGTGCAAGGCTTGGCGCTCAAAAGGGAGGGATTTAGCGACCTCAGGAGTCCTTTTGCGATAGACGGGGTCACCCAACAGAGGAAGCCCCAAAGACTCTAAGTGCACCCGAATTTGATGGGTTCGCCCAGTTTCTAGGCGGCACTCCAGCAAGGCAACCGGACTTTCAGAAAAAAGGCCCTTAGCTAGGCGACGAAATAAAGTGGCAGCAGGCTTGCCTTGAGCAGATCCGGCGGCCATTTTTAATCGATCACGCTGGTCGCGACCCACGGTTGCCAGCACCTTGCCCTGAGATGGGGCTTCGCCCCATACCCAAGAAAGGTAGCGTCGGCCCACCGTACGCTCTTGTAGCTGCCTAACGAGGGATATTTGAGCAATATCGGTGCGTGCAACCACCATTAATCCGGAGGTATCTTTATCCAAGCGATGCACAATTCCCGCTCTAGGTAGGGACTTCAGCTCTGGAAAGCGATATAACAAGCCATTTAGCAATGTTCCAGTCCAATTTCCAGCGGCAGGATGAACAACAAGCCCAAAAGGCTTATTAACAACAATAATGGCTTCATCCTCGAAGACTATGTCTAAAGGGATGTTTTCTGGAGCGAAAGCGAATTGCTCTGGCATTTCTTGTGGGAATACCTTAATACTCTCGCCACCCCGGAGTAAATGGCGGACTTTAGTGACTTTTCCGTCCACGGTTACGGCACCCGCTTCGACCCAGGCTTTAAGGCGGTTGCGTGAATAATCGGGTAAAGCACCCCCAAGAAATTTATCCAAACGCTCCCCACTCACATCATGGGGAACTTCTAGGGCTATGAAATCCTCTTCATCGATATAATCAATGGGATTCGAATCGGGAGTATGCGGCAATGCCACGCTTAAAGAGCCTTTTAGTTATGTCGGACGTTATTACAGACGCCAGTTTAAGGCTTGCTGCCATTATTGGATCATCCTCTAGAAAATCCCTTCTAACATTCTTTGTTGGTGCAAGCGCTGCCTGCCTTTTGCTTAGTGGGTGTGCTGGTATTGATGGTAAAAAAGATGATACCGATATTTGGTCTGAGACCAAACTTTATTCAGAGGCAACCGAAAAACTCAAGGATGCTGATTATGAAAAGTGCGGCAAGTACTTTGAAAAGTTAGAGGCACGCTTTCCCTTTGGCCCATATTCACAACAAGCACAAATCAATGCGGCTTTCTGCTACTGGAAAGCCCAAGAACAAGCTCAAGCCTTAGTTGCCATTGACCGCTTTATTAAGCTCCATCAAGGTAGCTCTAATTTAGATTATGGTTACTACCTTAAAGGACTCATCAGTTTTAATGACGATTTAGGTTGGCTTGGTAAACTTACAGGCCAGGATCTAAGTGAGCGAGATCCAAAGGCAGCCAAAGAAGCATTTGAATCTTTCAAAGTTGTTGTTGAGCGATTTCCTGATAGTAAATATGCACCAGACTCTTTGGATCGTATGCGTTATATCGTGAACTCCTTAGCTGAAGCCGATGTGATTGTGGCTCGCTTCTACTTTCAACTCGGCGCCTATCTAGCATCTGCCAATAGAGCTCAACTAGTCATTCGTGATTATGATCGCGCACCCGCAGTAGAAGAGGCTCTATACCTTCTTGCGAAGTCGTATGAGAA